>CAZEGG010000211.1:0-6486 GCA_964511755.1 uncultured Desulfobacteraceae bacterium
CTCATGACTGGCGATCAATAGCGCCGACAAGTCCATTCCCCTCACGGCGTCTCGAACTCCTTCTGTATGATTTCGAAGACCTTTTCGGGAGTTATGATCTTGAGGCATACGTTGTCTTTGCACGGAGATTTGCGGTGGTTCGCCGCGCTCACGCAGGGAGAACAGGCCAGGTTCGCATAGATCGGAGTTGTGTTGCCCAGCGAGCCATAAAGCTTCGGCGTCTCCGGCCCGAAGAACACGTAGGTGGGCATGGCCGTAACCGCGGCAAAGTGGGCCGGCCCGGAATCATTGCTGATCATGAAACTGCTGACAGAATAGAGCGCAGGAAGGTCCAGAAACAGAATCTTTCCGGCCAGGCTTCTGCATCTGTCACTTTCTACGGATGCGGCAAGTGCTGCCGCTTCCTCATTTTCCTCCGGAGAACCGGTGATGAGTATGAAAGCGTTTTCCCACTTTTCCAATATCTTTTTGATCAATTGTGCATAGTACCCAACCGGCCACCTTCTCTGCGGTAAGAGGTCGCTGGCGTTGGGATTCACCAGAATGAGCCTTGCGCTCTCGTCGAGGTTCGAAAAGCATCCTCTCACAACCCGCCGGACTCTGGCGACTGCTTCCGGGGAAACTTCCGCCTTTTTCAGGGCTATCTCCGCATCATCTATGGATCTCTTTGAATAAGGAACTTCTCCGTTGGAATCTATGACGGCATAGGCGGCTGCCATGAAATTTTTGGCGATATGGAGGTAGGGATTGTAGGTGACCTTGTGGGTCAGAAAATCGCCCCGGTAAAGCCCTTCGCTGGAGAATGAGTGAAAACCCGCCCGGTTCGTCGCACCGCAGAGCGCCGTGAGGAGGGCAGTGAACCGGGAGAACAGCTCCAGTTCGATGACCGTGTCTATGTTTTTTCTCCTGCTCCAGAGGAGAAATCTTACCGTATCAATCGTGAGAGTCAGAAAGCTGTTTTCCCGGATGCAGAATATATTTTCAGCCGGCACCGTCCTGAGCAGATCAAGGCTCGGCTTGTTCTTCCTGAAAATAACGAAATGGAGACGGGCCCCGAGCTCTTTCTTGAGTTTCTCCATGGCAGGGTCCGCCAGTATGGCGCTGCCCATTTCCGAGAGCTCAATCAGAAGAACATTCCGCGGCCTATTGGCGACCGGTCTCTTGACCCAATATACTGCCTTCAGAAGAAGTGTAATGAAGAAACACAAAGGGACTCCCGCAAAAAAGTCCACCCTTCGCATGGTGTCGATGTTCATACCGAAAATCCTGCTTTCAAATGTAATTTAGTGCCCCAGCTGAAACCACATGATGCGTCCGCTGCCTCGCCGATCATGCTGAACCTTCCCTTCTGGACGGCCACGAAGAGGGTGTCCTTGGTCGCCTGCAGGTCCGGCACGCAATGAGGTGTCTCCTCGGTAGTGATTTTCATTCATATTTAAGTTTCCTTACACCGGGCATTCGTGATTCCGACATCTGGGGATGATCGACTGGTGCAGTCACTGCCCTGAAATCTCCTATCGCTTTTCGTTTCCGAAGCCAGAAAAACAATCCCGGCAAACTGGCGATAATGACCGCGAACCCATAGAGTATGGAAATGAGGAGAACAGGATCCTTGTCTACACCTGCGCTCATGAAAAGAGCAACCAAAGCTCCTTCCCTCACCCCCCACCCTGCGAATGATATGGGAACGACCGTAAGAAGAATTGCCAAAGGGAAAACGGCAAGAAACATCAGGAAGCCCATAGCTTGTCCTGTGGAAAGAGAAATCAGGTATATGGAAAAAACGGCAAAAATATGCACGACCGTTGAAAGAGCAATGACGACGCCTGTCTTGCTTCCTGCGCTGAAAACCCGCCACGTCTTTTCAGAGACGCGCACTAAAAAGGAAAGGCATCGTATTTTATTGAAGACCGGGACCTTGGAAAAGATTGCAAATGCTCCAAAACCGCAGAGCCCAAAAACACAGATGTACCTCACTCCTTTCAACACTGCTGCAGGTAACACATGACTTGCAGGAAAGCTGGCAAAAAAACATACTGCCAGCAGACAAAGGAGACCAATGCCCCTGTCGATGATCACGCCTTCGACAGAGTCAGAAACGCTGCACGAATGGGCTTTCAGGTCCAGCATCCTGATTCCGTCCCCGCCGATGCTTCCCGGAAGGACCTGATTGAAGAACGCCCCTTTGAAAAAACTCTTCACAAAGAAGATCGGCGGTTCATTGATGTCCAGGATCTTCATCGTGAGACACCAGCGCAGACCTGCAATCAGGTTGCTGGCTGCCTGACAGACAACGGCCAGCGCCAGGAGAGCAACATTCGCGTCCGATACCGCAAAGAGAATTTTCGAACGGTGAACGGATCTGAAAAGCCAGAGCAGGAGCAGACCGGACAAAAGCACTTTAATGATCGCTTTGGCTTTTCTATTCCCGAGGTGCGACACGATAGACGTAAAAGGTCTTTTTTTTGAAGCCTTCACGCTGAAATATTTCTTTTTTGACCAACCGAGCGCTTCCAAAGATTTTCATAAGCTCCTTTTCATGAGGGGTCTTTGCGAGATAAATGCCTTTCATTCCGCGAAACCGGGTGCCTTCGTCCCACAGGTTGAACTGACTGAACCTGGTCCGGGTGGGGATAAATACCCTTGGGTGCCCCCTGGTATAAAAGGAAAGCATGGACGCCCTTCTTAGATGGTCGGCGAACAGGGTGTCACCCGGTTCGATATACGGCTGCAGCTGTTCCACGGCCTCTTTCGGTCCGTACAGGCGGTTGAGCATGTTGAATTTCGGCGGAAGGAAGAAGAGCTGTGGGAACTGGATGAGAAGCGTCATGAGAACGGACAGCGCCACTCCGACACCGAAAACCTTCTTGAGATTCAATTGGACGATGAGGTGAGCACAGATGATCATTCCTGAAATGAGAGCCATTGCTCCCCAGTTCAGACTCATCTTCTTGAAGAGGGATTTATAGAGAAAGAACGCCATGGGAAAAAGGAAGAAGGAAAAGAGATAGAATTGGCCGAAATCTCGGTGAAAAAGTCGGTAACGATAGGCGCCCCAGAGCAGCAACGGGAAGAACAGAAGCCCAAAAACAAGAAATTGGCCGCCCAGGAACGCGAAGGGGGTGATAAACCGCACGTGCAAGGTACTGGTGGTGCCGTGATGATACTGAAAGGCAAAGCTTATCCAGTGGTGCGCATAGTTCCACCATATGACGGGAAGAAAAAGCAGGAAGGCTATGGCAATTGCGCTCCAAGCCTTCAAGTCCAGGAACTCTTTCGGCTTCTTGATGAGCAGGAAGAACAGCCACGATCCGAGAAAGAGGACGGAGGTATATTTGCTCAGCATCAAAAGACCGATGGAAATGCCGGCAAGAAGATAGGAGCCGACCGTGTCCTCCCTCAAGGCAAGGTAGCCGTAGTACATTGAAGTCGCCCAGAACATCATGAGCGGGGCATCAGGAGTGACAATAGTGAATCCCATGTTTGTCGCCGGGAGTGAAATGAGCATCAGCAGGGCATAGAGAGCGGTCTTTTCATCAAATATCTCTTTCGCCAGCAGATAGGTATAAAGGGCGGCAACGCCCATGCAGAAGACTGCTGCAAGCCTGACTGTCAATTCACTGGTTTCGAAGAGTGTGAAAAGTTTTATGAAACAGGCGATAAGCGGGGGGTGGTCATAGTAGCTCAGGTCAAGATGTCTGCTCCACAACCAGTAGTACGCTTCATCCGGATGCAGGGGCAGCGTCGCGTTGTAGACCGCGTGGTAGATGGAATATACGGCGATCAGTGAGCAAGCCGTCCAGTCGGTTCTCGTCCTTTTCATTTCAGAGTTCCCGTTCCTATCCTCCGTATCCGCCAGCAGAGTCCTCAGCGACACTCAAATCGGGTTCCTTGATGGGGAGAACAGGAGAGGATGCATGGGAATGACGAGTGAGGGAACGATAGAGTCTCAAGTGACAGGTAATCATCTCGCCTTCAGAGAACTTTTCGAGGAAGAGTTTCCTGCCCCGCAGACCATACGTGTGACGGACGTCGGGATCTGAGACGAGGCACGAAATGGCCTCCTGGAGCTCCTTCGCGTTCTCTTTTTCGACCAGAAGGCCGTTGCTCCGATTCCGGACTACCTCGGGAATCCCTCCAACGCGGGCTGCGATGACCGGCACACCCATGGACAGTGCCTCGATGATGGAAATGGAGAGGGCTTCGCGCCGCGATGGAGCGATGAGGATATCCATACCTGCGAGGAAACGGGGGACATTCTCCTCAAAGCCAAGAAAAATAACCCTGTCTTCCAAATTCCTCATCTTTGCCATTGATTTCATTTCTTTTGCCCATGGACCGCTATCCTCCCCAGCGAGAAACAATTTGCAGTGCCGGTCCTTGAGGCCGGAAAGGGCACGGAGCAGCAGATCATGCCCTTTGTCAGGTATGAATCGTGCAGCCATGCAAAGCGCACATTCATCCTCCTCAATCCCGAGGTTTTCTCGCACATCTTTCCGGTATTTTCTGAGAGCGAAACTGTCCGGTATTCCATGATATATCTTTGTGATCTGAGAAGGCTTGATCTGTCTTGCGATAAGCGAGTCTTTTACTGCCTGTGAAACAGCGATAACAGAATCTGCCCGGTGGAACCGCTTGTAACTGATCGTCGAATGGGCGGTTGCAACGGTAGGAAGGGCGGCAATCCGTCCCGTCATGGTTGCGTAATGGGTACCTCGCACCAGGTGGCCGTGCAACAGATCAGGCTTCCACCTGCGGGCCGATCTCACCAGCAGAAAGAGGGAAACCAAGTCGACCATCCCGTGCATCGGCACATGAATGAATTCTATACCGTGTTCCTGCACTCTTTCAGCCAACCAGGAATCGGCGGGTCCCGCGAAGGCGACCTTGTGGCCTCCGTGCGCGAGCCCGCGCATAAGGGCCAGGGCATGCACTTCCGCTCCGCCACACGTGTGGCTATGTAGTATCACCATGATGTTCATGGAAATCTCCTTACGGGACATGAAATAACCAAACGGCTTCCGGAAAGAGATGCTAACAAAGGGAGATTACGGGCAGATGATTCGCGCATTAAAAGAAATTAATCTTCAAGAGGAATATGCCTTGAAAAACAGGTGGCATACCAATATGTTGGTGAGTAAAAGGGATGAGGGATAAACTCTTGCATGAATATTCTTTAATCTTGAATTAATCTCCTGTTCATATTGCGCTGACATAAAGCCCATGAGGAGGAGTGCGGAGGAAAACTCGCTTATGAAAGTTCTGCTCATAGAAGATGATTCGCAGCTGGCAGGCTTCATTGAAAAAGGCCTCAGCCAGGCAGGGTTTTCCGTAGAGACCGCCATGGACGGAGAGACGGGGCTCACCATGGCTCTCGAGTTTGACGTGGACGTTGCGGTCGTGGATATTATGCTCCCCTTGATGGACGGATTTACCCTTATTCAGGAGGTCCGGAAAAGCCGTCCCGGACTTCCCATCCTGGTTTTGAGTGCCAAACGATCCATCGAGGATCGGGTCCATGGGCTGGAGATCGGGAGTGACGACTACCTCACAAAACCGTTTTCCTTCACGGAACTTACAGCCAGGATCAGGGCCCTCGTACGCAGAGCCGGGGCATATCCTGAAGCAACCAGGATCGAGATTTCAGATCTCTCCCTCGACCTCCTTTCAAGGGACGTCATGAAAGGAAGAGAGCGCGTAGAACTTCTCCCCAAGGAGTTCGCCCTGCTGGAATACCTTGTCAGAAACAAGGGGCGGGTGCTCACAAGAACCCAGATACTGGAGCAGGTGTGGGGCTATCAATTTGACCCTGAATCCAATGTGATCGATGTGCACATTTGCAAACTCAGGGAAAAGCTGGGCGATACCGGTGAAAGGAGGCTCATCCGGACCATCAGAGGGGTGGGCTATGTACTGAAAGAAGATGCGTAGACTCCGAAAAAGCCTCGCGTTCAAATTGGCTTTCATATACTCGGTGCTGTTTACCCTGGCCTTCGCGGTCATCTTTTCAGCCATCTACTACATGCTGGAACAGGCTTTATCTCAGAACACCAAAAAGGACCTTCTGGATGATTCTGTTGAGATTATCAGCGCCTACAAAAAGGGAAAGCTCGACGCACTGAAAAGCTACATTGCCAACGAGATCGAAGGAGACGGACCTGCCAATAAACTCATCAGGGTGTTTGATCCGGACGGTCAAGTAGTGCTGTCATCTGATTTGGCCCTCTGGGGAGACCTGTCGTTGCCGAAAACCTCCGATTTGGACCTCAGCAGTCCGGTCGTTTGGTCCGTCAGGATACCGAAAAGACCGCAGCTTGAGGCACGGGCCATGGCTTTTCTCGTGGGGAAATACGTTGTGGAGGAGGCAGTCCCGGTCGAGTGGAACTCGAAGCTCCTTGCCAGGCTTCGCGAGGCCTTTGGAGTAGGGCTGCTGCTGACCGTCCTGGTGGCCATTCCCAGTGGCTGGTTCATGGCACGGAGGAGTTC
>CAZEGG010000212.1:0-6477 GCA_964511755.1 uncultured Desulfobacteraceae bacterium
CTCAAAACGAGAAGCATCTTTTGGCAGTTGATCCCGAGGGAATCAGACGGGAAATAGGAAAATGAATGTATTATCAAATTTAGGACCCGGAAAGCGATAAGGGGTTGAAAAGGCTTTCACGTCTAACATACCGATTATGTTTCATGTAGCGGAGTACCGAGTCAGTCCGTTGACATTTTGTCAAATGTCAACTGGCTGACCTCATCCCTAGGAATTGAGCTACCCGGAGATCATCATCTACAGCGCCAATCTACAAAATAATTTAAGATAGACGGTGTGCGGAGATTTTCAGTATACTGGTTTGCGCTCGAAAAGAATGCCGGAATGGAGGTATTTCGAATGAAGAAAATTGGTATCATTGGCGGCATTGGCCCGGAATCGACGCTTGACTACTACAAATTGATTATCGGCGCGTTTCATAAAAGACAATCGGAACTGGGGGGCTATCCGGAGATCATCATCTACAGCGCCAATCTAGCCGATTTTATGAAGATACTCGAGAGCAAAAAACTGGCCTATCTCTCAGACTGGCTCTTAGAAAAAGTAGTCGCGCTTCATAAGGCAGGAGCTGAATTCGCGGCCATCGGCTGCAACGCCAGTCATATCGTGTTCCGGGAAGTAAGTTCGCGAGCACCCATACCGATGCTGAGCATCGTCGAAGAAACACGCAAGAAGACAGAAAGTCTGGGCATTCATAAAGTGGGTCTAATGGGTACGAAATTCACTATGGAATCGGACTTTTTCATGACGGCCTTTAGCGAAAGCAAGATAGAGGTCCTCGTTCCTGAACATAAAGATCAAGAGCTTATCGATCACAGGCTGCTTTCTGAAATTGAATTGGGAATCATCAAAGATTCAACCAGAAAAGAGTTGCTGTCCATAGTGGAAAAAATGATCGAACAGCATTCTATTGAGGCTCTGATTCTCGGTTGTACCGAATTACCGTTAATACTCGATAAAGATGAGTTCGGTATCCCTTTTCTGAATACAACGGCAATCCATGCGGAAAGCATTGTGAACTATTGTATGGAAGAGAGGTAGCCTCCCAGAAAGATAAGGGCTCTGGAGGCTTTTCTGATTGGCGCTCTTATCCTGGTTTTCTCCCGACAGGGATGTTACAGAGGGTTGCGACAGTTTTTCAGTAAAACTCCTATAAGAAAGCCATAAAGTAGATTTGGGAAAGTGGCGGTGGTCCCCAAAAACTGGACAATGTGTTAAGCTCTCAGTCAGAAGAAAAAGGATTGGAGCTTATTTCTTCCATGAAGCTGTCGAACCAATAGGGTCGACCGCCATTCTTCCAAATTCTCAGTCAAACCGTTGGCGTTAAGACGGAAATAATTGTGTTCAGAGCCAAAGAAACAATCTCAATTAATGTAAAACTCTACAGTGGACTGGATCGTCAGGCTAAAATTAATGATTACGATCCGGAGGCGGGAATCGACCTGGAAATCGCAAAAGGAGATCGGCTGAAAAAAGTTTTCAAAGCAATGGGATTGAGCACCCATGAATCCACGGTCGGTTTTATCAACGGGAAAAAAGCCGGTTTGGACGAAAGGCTGAAAAGCGGAGATGCCGTATTTTTGATGAAGCCTGTGTCGGGCGGCTAATCGGTCTCCATTCTGAAAGAAGCCAATTCTTGTTTGGAAAGGCAGGGGAATTATGTCTGGAGCTTACATCGGAAAATACGCAGTTGTAGATCTGTTATCCGGTTCAACGGAAACCGTCGAGCTGACGGATAAGTTCTATCAAAAATTTCTGGGAGGATACGGTCTGGGGGCCGCTGTAATCAGCAAGCGTCAAAAAGCAGGAATTGATCCGCTTTCCCCGCAAGCCCACATCGGTTTTTGTTCGGGTCTTTTGACCGGAACGGGTGCCCCTTTTTCGGGCCGGTTCATGGTGGTGGGTAAATCACCCCTAACCGGCGGATGGGGCGATGCGAACTGCGGGGGACACCTGTCGCGAGAGATAAAACGCGCCGGATTTGATGCGGTGTTCTTTACCGGCCGGGCCGAAAAGCCCGTCTGGGTGAATATCAAAGAGGGGGAAATTGAGATCAAAGATGCTGCCTCTTTGTGGGGAAGCGATACGGTAGAAACCGAGGAGAAAATCAAAACCGAGCTGGGCGATAAGAAGATTCGCGTCGCTGCCATTGGTTCAGCCGGTGAAAAACTGTCACTGATCTCGGGTGTGGCAACCGAGGGTGGCAGGATTGCCGCGCGTTCGGGCCTCGGCGCTGTGATGGGCAGCAAAAACTTGAAAGCTGTAGCTTTCAGCGGCAGTCGAGATATTCCGGTGGCCGAACCGCAGGCAATCAAAGCGCTCAATAGCAAATACATGGCGGATTTCAAGAAAGAGCCGCGAGTGATTGACAGATTCAGTATTCGGTTTCTGAATGTCCTCAGCAAAATGATCTCCAAAACCGGAATTCGGTTTCCGGCCGAACCCGGGACAGTCCGGGGGATATTCAGCCGCTGGGGAACATGCGGGTTGACTCTATATTCAGCACTGATCGGAGATATGCCCATCCGTAACTGGAACGGGGCGGGGTATGTAGACTATACCTTTGAAATGGCCGACCGGGTATCCGGAGAAAATGTCATCAAGCAGCAAAAAAGAAAGTATGCCTGCCAGTCCTGTCCCCTGGGTTGCGGCGGCATCATCGATATCACTTCCGGCCGCTATCAGGGCACCACCGGCCACAAGCCCGAATATGAAACCATGGCAGCTTTCGGGGGCTTGATTATGCATAATGATCTGGCGGCCATCATCGAACTCAATGAGATGTGCAACCGGGCCGGACTCGACACGATTTCCGCCGGCGGGGTCCTCGCTTTTGCAATCGAAAGTTTTGAAAAGGGGATCATTGATAAGGAAGCAACCGGCGGACTTGAGCTCGGCTGGGGCAAGACAGATGAAATTGTGAAGTTAACCGAGATGATCATCAACCGCAACGGCATCGGTGACGTCCTGGCCGACGGTGTGCGGTCGGCTTCCCAAAAGATTGGCAAGGACTCGCAGGCATTTGCCGTGCACGCAGGGGGGCAGGAATTGTCCATGCATGATTCCCGGCTTGATCCCGGCTATGCCATTGCCTATCAGTGCGAACCCACCCCGGGACGCCATACCATTGCCAGCTATCAGGATAGTGATCTCAGGAGCGGCCGAAAGATTTTCCCCCAGGTCCGTCGGATGGCCAAACAGGCCAAAGATAAAGTAAGTAAAAAGGTTGCCTTACACACGGCCACCAGCATTTATGCTCAGCTGATCAATAGCACCGGATTGTGTCTGCTGGGGGTCGACAGCCTGGACTACCCCATTGTCGACTACCTTAACGCGGCCACCGGCTGGAACCTCAGCGCGGATGACTACTTTAATACCGGCCGTAGGATCCAGGCGCTGCGAAAAGCATTCAATATCCGCGAAGGTTTGCAGCCCGAGGACTCTAAATTGCACCCCAGGGCACTGGGCAGGCCGCCTCAGGGCGTGGGGCCGCTAAAAGGCAAATCTGTGGATATCGAATCGCTTGAGGTACGTTATTACCGGAATCTGGGCTATGATCCGGCTACCGGCGGCCCGACCCCTCAGACCTTAAAGGAGCTGGAAATCGAGGACCTGCTTGGGTGACAAGATTCTTAAACTCGAACCTAACTGCCTTGGGGCCTCAATCTGCGTCCTACGGAAATTTCAATCACAGTCTCCTGGAATAGGATTCTACTTGATC
Source organism: uncultured Desulfobacteraceae bacterium (assembly GCA_964511755.1). Lineage (GTDB taxonomy): Bacteria > Desulfobacterota > DSM-4660 > Desulfatiglandales > Desulfatiglandaceae > B46-G9. The sequence continues at coordinate 3,722 of CAZEGG010000212.1, forward strand.
CCCCAGGCCGTCTCCTCTATATTCCCTGGAAAAGAGGATGTCATCTCCCATGAAAATAGCATCTTTTATAATTGCTTTGTTCACTGCTTCCGTTGCATTTGCCTCTGTACCAGAGGGGAAAGCGCTCTTTGAAAAAAAGTGCGGCAACTGCCATTCTCTGGCGCGCGCTTTGAGTAAAAATAAAAGCCTGGACGCGTGGAAACGAACTGTTAAGCGGATGATACGCTATGATAAAAAGAACCTGAACGAGAAAGATGCGGAGATCATCGCAGCATACCTGGTCGACCACAAAATGCCCAAAAGGACCGCTCCTCCCCAAGCGCCGGCACCAACCACTGCCGGGCAGGAAGAACATGCGCTGTTTGCATTTAAGAAAGTCCGCGCCAACCAGTTTATCGAGCCGGCCGTATGCGGTGATTGCCATTCCGAAATATACCGGCAATGGAGCGGCTCCATGCACAGCAAGGCCTTTTACGATCCGCTTTGGCGCGCCGCCACCAAGGTGTTTTTCAAAGAAGCAAGTGAAAAAGACGAAATTTTGGAAATGAAAGCCTGTGTCAAATGCCACACCCCTTTAGGATTCCGCTCCTATGCGATCGCATCCCCCGCCGATGACTATGACAAGCTGGCAGCACTTCCAGCGCAAGGGATTTTCTGTAACTGGTGCCACAACATCAATGAGGTCAAGCATATCGGCAACGATGGTTATGAAGTGGATCCAGGCGGCGGAGAAGATGACCCCTCGACCATGCTCGGTCCGCTCAAGGATGCCACCTCGGATTTCCATCCCACCAAGTATTCCGAGCTGCACACCAAATCAGAGTTCTGCGGGCTTTGTCACAACGTTTCCCATGTTGGCAACAACCTGCCCCTGGAACAGACCTATAACGAGTGGAAAAACAGCCCCTACAATACCGGCAATCCCGATACGACGGTCAACTGCCAGGACTGTCATATGCGTCAGAGTCCCGGAATTCCGGCAACCGGAAAAACCAAGAGACCTGACTACCCCGGCAAAGCTGCTGACGACGGACCGGATAGAGGTCATGTCTGGACACATTATTTTGTAGGGGCCAACGCTCTGCTCACCAAGCTTTTGGGCAGCGACATGCACGCGCAGATGGCCGTGGAACGCCTTCAGAACGCCGTCGACATGGAGTTGATAGAAGACGGACATTCAGGAAAAGAGGGCCTTTCCCAAATTTCGGTAAAAGTCATTAATTCCGGCGCAGGGCATTATCTCCCCACCGGACTGACCGAGGTCAGACAGATGTGGTTGTCGGTAATCATCACCGATGCCAAGGGAAAAATGATTTTCAAATCCGGCGGCCTCGATAAGAACGGTGACATTGAAAAGGACGCCGTGCTCTATCACACCCAGTTGGGCAATGCCAAAGGGGAGCCGGTTGTAAACGTTGCCAAAGCGGACCGGGTTCTTTTTGATCACAGGATTCCCCCCAAGGGATATTTGGTCGAAAAATTCGTCTTTCAAATACCGCCGGATGCGGCCTCCCCGCTGACGGTAAAGGCAACCCTCCGATACCGCAGCGCTTCTCAAGCCTTAGCGAGAACTTTGCTCAAGGAGCGTGCGCCTGAAATCCCCGTGATTGATATGGCCAGATTGGAAAAAAAGATGAGTTTTTGAAAAAATCAAAGGTATCATGCGAGCCATGCAAGGCGTGGATCGACTGGCTTTCCTGGCCGCGTCGATGGATTTCGAGGTCTTTCCAGAGGTTTATTGTGCCGATCCGTTGCTTTATCCAGGATGGACTGAAGCTATCCCTGATGGACGGACACATAGAAGGTAGTGAGTGGCAATGGTTGAAGACTGTTGCGGCGAAGAATAACCTTGATCAGAATTGGTGTGAAGCAATGCTTCAGACAACTTTGGTTCGGGCAGAGGGAGATCTGGGGGATGCGCCGGAAGCAGATAGAGAGGCGCGCCTGCTTTAGAGACATCTATTCTGGAGGTATTTGATGGAAAATAATCTCTTTAGCCTTGAAGGAAAAGTTGCCATTGTTACAGGTGGAAATGGAGGAATTGGCGAAGGAATCGTAAAGGGTTTTGGTGCAGCCGGCGCGAACGTGGCGGTAGTTGCGAGAAACCAGCAGAAGATCAAAAAGACAGTTGAGGAAATGGAACGTCGTTTCAAACGGCGGGTCATGGGCGTGAGTTGTGATGTATCCAGTGAAGAAGAGATTCAGGCCATGATGGCGGAGGTGCATAAGACATTTGGAAAAATTCATATTCTTGTGAACAACGCCGGGGTGAATATTCGAAAGATGCCCCAGGACTATGCCTCTGCAGAATGGGATCAGGTTCTGGATACGAACCTGCGAGGCCCTTTTTTGTGCTGCCGTGCGGTCTACCCCTACATGAAAGCGTCTGGAATGGGGAAAATTCTCAACATCGGATCCATGACCTCCATTTTTGGAGGTCCTAAACTTGCGGCGTACGGATCCAGCAAGGGTGGCATAGTACAACTGACCAAAAGTCTTGCGACAGCTTGGGCGCCCGATAACATTCAGGTAAACGCTATCCTCCCGGGCTGGATCGATACTGAATTGACGCGCCAGGCAAGAAAGGATATTGAAGGATTGAACGAAAAGGTCCTAGAGCGAACGCCTGCCGGACGATGGGGCGTTCCAGCCGATCTGGCCGGAGCGGCGGTCTTTCTGGCCAGTGCAGCTTCGAGCTTTGTTACCGGAACTGCCATCCCTATTGACGGGGGTTTTTCAGCAGCCATATAGGGAAA
>CAZEGG010000213.1:0-6468 GCA_964511755.1 uncultured Desulfobacteraceae bacterium
AGCAAACGTGGGCACGGAAGACATGGTCAAGATGCTCATCTCCCGCGGGGCCGATGTTAACGCCAGGACCTCGGACGGCCGGACGGTCCTGAGCATTGCTCTGACCAAGCCACGGCGGCCGGAAAAGCCTGCGCAGAAAAAGGAGCGTGAAGCCGTCGTGGAGCTGCTGAGATCCAAGGGTGCAAAATAAGGGAGAAAAAGATGAAAGTCATTGTTGTTGGCGGGGGTTGGTCCGGTTGCGCGGCTTCCCTGGAAGCCCGGAAAAAGGGCGCCGAAGTGGTGTTGATCGAACGGACGGACATGCTTCTGGGCACGGGACTCGTTGGCGGCATCATGCGGAACAACGGCCGGTACACGGCCGCTGAGGAGATGAAGGCTATGTCAGGGGGTGAACTCTTTGATCTGACGGATCAGAACTCGCTTCACCGGGGCATCGATTTTCCCGGCCACCGGCACGCATCCCTGTACAACGTGGCCAGGATGGAACCGATCGTCAGGAAATTGCTCCTCGAAAAAGGCGTCAGGATCGAGAGCTCGACCCGGATTACGGATGTGGAAATGCAGGGCGACCGGATCAGGGCGGTCATGGGAAGGCAGTCGAAAGAGGACATACGCCTGGAGGGTGATGTATTTGTGGACACCACGGGCACCGCAGGCCCGCCGGCAAACTGCAGCAAGTACGGAAACGGCTGTGCCATGTGTATTCTGAGGTGCCATTCCTTCGGCGGCCGGGTGAGTGTCACCGCCAAGGCAGGCGTGAAAGAAATGGTGGGAGAGAGGGACGGCCGCATAGGCGCCATGAGCGGCTCATGCAAACTCCTGAAGGAATCCCTGGCCCCCGAGATCGTCGATACCTTGAACAGCAAAGGCGTGGCCGTCATCCCCATCCCCAAGTCCCGGATACTCAGGGGAAAACTTGCCATGAAATGCTGCCAGCAGTATGCCCTGCCGGAGTTCGAAGAAAACATCGTGCTCCTGGACACGGGCCACGCCAAACTGATGACTCCTTTTTTCCCCTTGGACGCACTGCGGGAGATCCCGGGGTTTGAATACGCCCGGTATGAGGACCCTTATGCCGGGGGCATGGGAAATTCCATTCGCTACGTGGGTATGGCCCCGCGGGATGATGCGTTGAAAGTGGAAGGAATCGCAAATCTGTTCTGCGCCGGCGAGAAGGCCGGTCTCCTGGTGGGACATACCGAGGCCATATGCACCGGGACCCTCGCCGGATACAACGCCGTCCGATACCTCAGGAAAGAAAAACCGATGGTCCTGCCCACGGGCCTCGCTGCCGGAGAGGCGATGCGCTTCGTGCGGACACAGATGCGGGATGACGGAATTCTGAGCCTGAAGTACACCTTTTCCGGATCGGTATTTTTCGAGCGGATGAAAGCGCTCGGGCTCTATTCCACGGACACGGAGGAGATTGAAAAGCGGGTTGATGCGGCCGGAATGCTCGGGGTCTATGCAGAGTAGGAAGAACGGCTCCGCCGCAAAACAGCGAAGGTCCTCCCACAGAGCGAGAGGCAGCACGAGGCACCGCAAAGAGAGCTCAGGGAGGACGCCTTTTCTGAAGTGACTGGCGAGAGGGCACCGTCTTTTCGTGACTTATCAGTGGGGGAACCCGCAGCTCGACGAAGTCGAGAATGCGGAGGGGGTAGCTATCCCACGCTGATAAGTCACTGAAAAGACCGGCCCGGAAGACTCGGAACGGAAGAAATGGCTTGCTTCCTGAGCATCACGCTCATTCAGGGGCCGGATCAGGATAACGTATCTGGGTTCTCCACCAGATGTGGAGGGTTTAATCAAAACTAATCTCTTCTGAAAGGAGCAGAAAATGGTACATCTGACTGCTGCACACTGGATCTATCTCATCGGCATTGTTGCCATTCTGGTAACCATGGGCTTTAGAAAAGAGACTCCCCTGGTCTGCGTTGTTGCGGCCTTCGTCCTGGGCTGGGTGATCACGGGCAGCCTCATACAGGCGGTGCAGTCGGTCTTCAATGCCATTCAGACCGCTTTCAGTGAGTTGTTGGGCATCGTCCTCATCATTTCCATCATCGTGGCCATGGCCCAGATGCTGGAAGAAACCGGGATCGCCGAAATAATGTTCCGACCCGTTCGCAGGTTCATCAGGTCGCCGGGCATCGCCTTCTGGGTCCTTGGGGTGGTGATCATGATCGTGGCCTGGTTGATCTGGCCGTCTCCGGCCATTGCCCTCGTGGGCGCCCTCCTGCTGCCTGCGGCAATCGAGGCCGGGCTGCCCCCCATTTGTGCCGCAATGGCCATCAGCATGTTCGGCTACGGCATCGCACTGACCACCGACTTCATCATCGAGGGCGCCCCCAGCATTTCGGCCAAGGCCGCGGGGATCACCGTGCAGGCCGTTATGATAAAAAGCCTTCCCCTGGTGATCGCGTGGGCCGCCGTCGCACTGCCCCTCGTCTACCTTTCGACCCGAAAGGATATCAGGAAGAACAAGGGAAAGGCCATTGAATGGGCTCCGTTCGAGCTGACCCTTTCGGAAAAGGGAGAGGCGGAAGAGTGGACCAAGAAGGGCTCCTTGGGTTTCAAGAAGTTTGCCGTCGCCCTCATCTGTGTCTTTTTTCTCCTGGATCTCGTGGCCATGCTGGCGTTCAAGATCCGCGGAGGGGATGCCACGGCGCTCCTGGGCGGCACGATCGCCTTGATCATGGTGGTGGTAGGCATCGGAGTGTACGGCAGTGCCGGGTTGGAAAAACTGACCGATCATGGAAAGTATGGTTTCATGTTCGGTGTACGGATCTTTGCCCCCGTATTTTTCATAGCAGCCTTCTTCTTCATGGGATCTCCCGGACCGGCAAAGGCCATCTTCGGGCCAAACGCACGGGGTCTTCTCTTTGATCTGGGTCAGGCACTTGCGCATGTGATTCCCATCGGCCGCGTTATGGCGGGGGTCACCCAGTCCGTCGTCGGGGGAATCACCGGCCTTGACGGGTCCGGTTTCTCCGGACTGCCGCTGGTCGGATCCCTGGCACAGATCCTGGGCAAACCCGCCCACTTGAATCTGCCGTCCCTGACCGCCCTAGGGCAGTTCTTCGCTATCGCCGTCGGCGGAGGGTGCATCGTTCCCTGGGCCGTGATTCCTGCTGCGGCCATTACCGGCACTGACCCCGTAGAGGTGGCCCGCCGAAACCTGGTGCCGACACTGTGCGGACTCCTGGCCGTCTTGATTGTCGCCATTTTCATGCTGTAGCCCGGGCCGACTTCGGCTTGATTTCCGGACGGTTTGTCCGTGATCCGGTGTATCGAAGGTGATAGGTGGAGCACCGGTGAAGCGTTCACGCGCTTCCGGTGCTCCTTGTATGACCCACATACGGACATCCGGTCCGCTCCCAGGGTCTTGTCAGCGCTCCTGCCCCTGAAGGAATTTTCGGAGAAAATGCTCCTCCGGTGAGATTACCGGCATCTCTATGTACGACTGGTGATCCACGTCCCTCAGTAAAGCCAACCGGGGCGCCGGATTTATAACCGGCGTTTCGAAATTGTCTTTGTCGGAGAAGGTCACGGCAATCCGAAGGCGATTTCCTTTCTGAAATCGGTACGAGGTCGGGAGCAGGGTAAAGGCCAACTCGATCGGCTCCCCTGGCGGAATCGGCCTCACATCGCTCCGGTAATGGGAATGATATGGCAGTCCAAGGTTGTTGAAAGGAGCCTGACACAGCCTGCGGTGAGAGGCCCGGAGATTTCCCTCGGTGATGTAGATGGATCTGCCGTTGCCGTCCACTTCCTTAAGGTAGACAAATACATCCAGATCAGGGGCCTCAGTTGACAGCCAGAGGTGTACAACAGGGTGTCCCGTCACCTCCACATCGGTCTCCAGGGGCGACGTCGTGTACGTCAGGGCCTTTTCATCATTCGGACGCTGGTCCGGGTAGTTGCGCGGCCAGTTGACGGCCGTCCAGCGCGAGTTTTTGCCGCTGGTCGCAGTATAGTCAACGGTGTAGACATCGCGATCATTCCGGCCGGCGGGACTTGAACCGGTCAGAAAACCGTCATTGACCGAGGAAATGCTCCCGGTTCTGCCTTTGGCGAAATAGAGCGGAAGAGTTTTTTGTTGTTGGACCGGCCACTGGGTGCACGTCTGCCAGGACTGTCTGTTCTTCGCCCCCATCACGTAGTAGTGCATGGGCGGTTCACGTATAATGCCGTTGTCAATCCCCTTAAGCCAGTAATCGAACCAGCGATGAGCCTCTGCTCCGACATCAAGATCAAGAGCTTTCTTTTCAACCTGACTGTGATCCAGGGGACGTACTGTCAGCCATTTCGGCACCGTGAGGTTCTCATACCAGAAAAACATATCCTCGGTAAAAATATCGTACCAGCCGGAGACCATATAGACGGGAGTCCGTGCCCGGTTAATGCGATCTATGAAGGGATACAGAGCCGCCCGGCTTTCATAGAGAATCGTTCCATCCTGCAGCGTGCTGTCGCGAAAGGGATATTTCTTGAAGATGACCGACGATGTTTCCCCGAGAGTCCCGCTGCTCCGGTCTTTTTTGGCCTGGGCCAGCAACGCGCCGTCCCGGTCCCTGTCTACCGGGGTAACAACGGTCTCGAGGAATGAGGTGGCCCAGGAGAAAAAGGAATTGAAGGCCTTGTTGTGTATTCCGCCTCGATAGATGACGGATTCGTAATTATCCAGAGAGCTTGAAACGGGAAAGATCGCCTTGAGGTTGGGATTGCCTGAAGCGGCGATGGCGAATTGTATCATGGCCTGGAATGAATCCCCGAACATCCCGATATTGCCGTTGCACCAGGACTGAGAAGCAATCCAGTTGAGGATCAGTTCACCTTCTTTTGCTGCCGGTTCGAAGGACATATCGGGTTTTCCAAAGGAAGCGCCCGTGCCGGGCCGCTCAACGACGATGACGGCATACCCGTGCTTGAGCATGTTTTTGAGCCACCCGGTTCTGAAAAGCGGATCCATCAAATGCCCGCGATCGTATAGCCAGTAACGCACTCTGAGCATGCACCGTTCTTTCCAACCCAGGTTAAAAAGATCGGCAATTATGTTCTTACCGTCCCCATCAAAGATGGTGAAGGTCCGCAGGTAGGGGGTGTATTTGAAAAGCACGGGCAGGGGTTCCTTCGCCGGCATTCCTTTCTTTGTCGGGAGAAGGAGATCGTACGCCAGTTTCCTTCCATCAGGAAGGGTGAGATAATCGGAAATACGTTGGGTTCCGTCATAGATGGCCTTGGAATATCCTCGATACCGGCTGAACTCGGAAACCTTTTCCGGCCCGGTAAGCCATCTGTATAGCAGGAAGAAGGCAATTGCCAGAATTGCGGCAATTGGAACATACCATATCTTCATTTCCATTAATCTGTTCATCGCTTTTCTCCTTTCAGAGTGAAATTATTTCAAATGATGCTTGCTTCCATCCAAACGCTGTGGTCGACCAGCCCGAACTCTTCCAAGGCTTTGGCCAACTGAAGGCCGAGCCCGCTGCCGCTCCGCCCCGGTCCTTCCGTGTCCCAGTACAGGTGCATGCTCAAGTCCGATTCCAAAGCAGCATGACGGTAGATCCTTATCTCCATTCCGCTCTCTGTCAATTCGCGTATTGACAAGAGAACGTCATTGAGACGCCCGGGATCATTTCCGGCTGACCGCAGTTTGATAATTTCCATCCACTGCATAGTGTGCTCCTCTGAGATGTGGGCATTGCTCGAATCGTGCCGAGAAATTAACATTAATAATATCCACCTGTTAACAATTAGCGCAGATTTGCATTGCCGATATCGGCAAAAGTCATTGTCTTATCCGGCGATCAGCGCTAAAATTGTCGAATACGACAAATTGGTTTTGTCAAAGCGTAATTCAGAAGCTTTGAATGACTACGCTCCACGTCATATATGTCCTGGAAAAAACCAATTTAACTCACACCTGGATGGCACGGCTTTCATGCCCGGTTTAGCGTCACATCCCTTACAGATGGACCAAGGGTGGGGACATGGACATCAATGAGAATGAATTTTTCCGCGAGGCGACCATGCGGATTTGCAGCAGCCTGGACCTGGAGATCGCCATGTGGCGCTGCATGCAGTTCCTCAAGGATTTCATCCCTGGCGAAGAAATGTATCTCCATCTGTACGATCGGGGTCTGGGGGCCATGCATACGATCGCCGGGGCCACAGCCCTGGAGGGCAGAAGGATGGACAGGATTACCCCGCTCCCCAGAGACGCAAGACCCCGCTTCGACAAGCCCTTGCCGAATCTGCTGATCATCAATCGACCCGAGTCGGAACCGGGCTTTCATTTCATGCTGAAATTTTATGGGAGGCCGGACACATCGGCTTTGGTCAGGCTTCTGGAGGTCGAGGGGGAGAAACTGGGAGCACTCGTTCTCCTGGCCGAAGGGAAGGATCGATTCACGGAAGAGCACTCCCGATTGTTCTCCCTCCTGAACGAACCCTTTTCCATCGCTC
>CAZEGG010000214.1:0-6460 GCA_964511755.1 uncultured Desulfobacteraceae bacterium
ACGCGGAAGGCGATCTACCCCCTGTTTGCCCAGGGTATTCCCTCCACCAGGACCATCGATCCGGACTACTGCCGTCAGCTGAACGGGAAGAAATGCGGGATCTGCGCCAAGACCTGCCAAGCCGACGCCGTCGACTTTGACCAGAAGGATCAGATCCTGGAGCTGGACGTGGCCTCCGTCATTGTGGCGGCAGGGTATGATGTTTTTGACCCGTCCCGAATTCCGGAATACCGCTTCCAGCAAATTCCCAACGTGGTGACCGCCATCCAGTTTGAACGGCTCCTGAGCGCCAGCGGGCCGACCGCCGGCCATGTGGAGAGGCCGTCGGATCTTGCGGTAAAGGCGGAGATCGAGGCACTGGAAAAGAAAGCCGGAAAATCGCAGAAGGCCCTTGCCAGGTTTGAAGAAAAACATGGCGAGGTTTCCCGGGATTTCTATAAGAAATACCAGGCAGGAAAGTACGACGATGACGATCATCGGAACTGGGCTGAAAAGTACCAGGCCCACCTGGCCGTCACGGAGCCGCTCGAGGCCATGAAGAAGAAGGCTGAAGGCTTTGGGTCCGCAAAAAAGCTGGCCTTTATCCAGTGTGTGGGTTCGCGAGATTTTCGATTCTACCCGTTTTGCTCGGGATACTGCTGTATGCATTCCATCAAGGAGGCGATCATTGCCAACGAGCACGAGCCGGAGACCAGGTCTACCATCTTCGGGATGGATATCCGGGCCGTCGGCAAAGGATTTGAGGAGTATAAGATCCGTGGGGGAAACAAATCGGGAATTACCTATGTTCGCGGGAGAGTGGCTGAGATTACGGAAGGACCCAACCACAACCCGGTGGTAATCTACGAAGACACCCGGGAGAGAAAGGTGAAATCCGAGGAATTTGAAATGGTGATCCTGGCAACCGCCTGCGCCCCCTCGAAAGGGATGATCGAGCTTTCACGGATAGTGGGTTTCGAGCTTGATGACTATCAGTTTGTGAAAACGAGTCCCCTGTCCCCGGTAGACAGTACGGTCCCTGGTGTCTTCGTGTGCGGGTGTGCTGAATCGCCCATGGATGTGCCCGAGTCCGTAGCACAGGCCTCGAGCGCCGCGGAGCGTGCCGCAGAAATCGCCTTTCAAGGGGAAATGGAAAAGGAGAAAGCCGTTGCCTGAGAAGAACGATCAAGATATCAGGATCGGGGTGTTCATCTGCCATTGCGGGTCCAATATCGCCGGGTACCTGGAAATGGAAGAACTTGAAGAGTTCGCCAAAAACCTGCCCCATGTGACCTTCGTGCAGAGGAACCTCTATACCTGCTCTGAGACGGGAATCAATGAAATCAAAAAAGGGATCGAAGAACAGGGCCTCAACCGCGTGGTGGTGGCGTCCTGCACTCCCCGGACACATGAACCTCTTTTCCGGAGTTCCTGCCAGGAAGCCGGGATGAATCCCTATCTTTTCGAGATGGTGAATATCAGGGACCAGTGCTCCTGGGTGCACATGCGGGAACGAGAGGCGGGCACCTTAAAGGCCAAGGACCTGATACGCATGGGGGTTGCCAAGGCGGCCCTGCTGGAGCCCAAGGTACCTATCATGTCGGAAGTCTGCCCCCGCGGACTGGTGATCGGGGGCGGTATCGCAGGCATGACGGCGGCCCTGGGCCTGGCAAACCGCGGCTACGAAGTGGTGCTGGTGGAAAAAGAGGAAAAACTGGGGGGTATGCTCAACAGCCTCCACAAGCTAGGCCCGGGCATGACCAGCGCGGAGGAATTCGTCGCTCAAAAAATCAAGGCCCTGACCGATAATCCCAAGGCCACTGTCTTCACCAAAGCCAAGGTAACGCGTGTTGACGGTTTCATAGGAAAATACAAGGCAGATATTGAAACGGAATCGGGTCTCAAGAAGATAGATATAGGCGTCATCGTTGTTGCCACCGGTGGTAAAGCCTTCGTGCCCACGGGCATGTACGGATATGACGGGAAAAGGGTCGTCACCCAGCTCGAGCTTGAGCACCTGCTCAAGGAGGGCCTGGCCTCCGACGTAAAGAATGTCGTCATGATCCAATGCGTAGGGAGCCGCAACGAGGAACGGCCTTATTGCTCGAGAATATGCTGCCAGACGGCGGTGAAAAACGCCATGCTGATCCGGGATGAAATTCCCGACGCGAGGGTCTCCATTCTCTATCGTGACATGCAGATGTACGGCGTTGAAAATGAAGAAATGTTCCGCGATTCAAAGGCCAAGGGCATCCGCTATATCAATTATGATCCTGCCAGGCCGCCGGAAGTTGGTCCTGAAGGGGTGAAGGTCTACCACCCCCTGCTCGGGAAGGATATGGATATCCCCGCCGACCTGGTCGTCCTTTCCACCCCGGTGGTGGCAAATGAGACGGCACATGATGTCTCCCAGCTCCTCAGGGTGCCGGTGGACGACAACGGCTTTTTCCTGGAGGCCCATGTCAAGCTGCGGCCCCTGGACTTTGCCACGGACGGTGTCTTCTTGTGCGGGAGCGCCCGTTTTCCGGCCAACGTCCGCGAGACGGTGGCGCAGGGCCTTGGAGCGGCATCCCGCGCCTCTATCCCCCTTTCCAAGGGATCAGTGGTGGTCGAACCGATCATATCCGTGCTGGCCGATGAAGACGCATGCAGGGGATGCGGCCTGTGCGTGGCACTCTGCCCTTACGGCGCCCTGGAAGTGCGCCGGACCGAAAAAGGCAGGAAGGTGCACGTCATCGATGTGGCCTGCAAGGGATGCGGCGTGTGCGCAGCCACCTGTTACCAGCACGCACTCACCATCAATTCCTTTACCGACCAGCAGATAACGGCCGAACTTGAGGCATACCTGGGAGGCTGAATGATCAATGCATCGAGTGTTCGAACTGGAAAGTAGCCCGTGATGCAACGCGCAACAGTCAACAAGCGACACGCAACAAACCTTGAAGGAGGTTTCCATTGGCTGAATTCGTTCCGAAGATTCTGACCTTTTGCTGTACCTGGTGAGGATACTCCGCTGCTGATCTAGCTGGAGTTTCCAGACTACAATATACTCCTGATATCAAGATAGTACGGCTCATGTGCACGGGCAGGATGGACCCCGCCCTGATCGCGAAGGCCTTTAAGAACGGGCTTGACGGACTGGTCGTGGTGGGCTGCTATTTCGGCGACTGCCATTACATCAGCGGAAATTACCAGGCCCAGGCAAAAATAGAGGTGACGAGAAGGCTTTTGAAGCACATCGGCGTCAATGAAGACCGTCTGGCTTTCAGACAATGTTCCTCCGGGGAGGCTTCCGTTTTCGTAAGAATCATCTCCGAATTCGATGCCGGGGTCAGGGAGATCGGCCCCATCGGCCAGGGAGGAGACCGGGTGAAGGGACCCGAGATCTTCAGAGAGCTCAAGGTGGCGGAGGCTGTTCTTGCCGGAGAAAAGATCCGATGGGTCATCGGGAAAAGGACCCCGTTCCTCGAAACCGGAAACATGTACGGCGAAATTTTCACCGAGCACGAGTTCAACCGTGCCATAGATATGATCATCGTTGAGGAGACGGAGGTGCAGAAGATCCTCCTCAAGCTGAAAGAGGGGGCGCAATCCGTGAAGGATCTGGCGTCCGCACTGGCCATTCCCGCCGAAAGGGTCTTTCGCTATATGACGGCCCTCAAACGGAAAGACATGGTGGCGATAAACGGTATTTCCGGGCGGAATCCCCTGTTTCAATTAGCAGCGCGAGAGGTGTAAGAGAGTGGAAAGCAACAAAGTTCTGATCGTGGGCGGCGGTCTTCAAGGAATCCAGGCCGCACTTGGGAAAGCAGAGGCCGGCGCAGAAGTCACTCTGGTGGAAAAATTTCCCTCACTGGGCGCGGAGAGAATACCGAGGGACCGGATCATCAAACCTGAGGAAGCGTTTGTAAACCCTGGTCTGGACAGGGTCCGCAACCACGACAAGATCAACGTCCTGACCTACAGCGCCCTCAAGAAGATTACGAAGGATAACGGGAAGGCGCAGGCGCACATCCTGAAGCACAGCCTGCGGGTGGACAACGCCAAGTGCAATGACTGCAAGGCGTGCATCCGGGTCTGTCCGGTGAACATGTTCGATGATTTCAACGAGGGCTTCGGCTTCAGGACCGCGGTGGACTTTTTTAATCCCGAGAACGGGGAGTACAACATTTTCAAGGAAGACCAGCCCGTTTGCCAGCGTACCTGTCCCGCTCACCTGAATATCAGGACCTATGTGGCCCAGATCGCGGACGGAAAACCCCTCGATTCGCTGGCTACCATCAGGGAGAGGCTTCCTCTTCCCGGGAGTATCGGAAGAGTCTGTCCGCACCCCTGTGAGACGGCCTGCAACAGGCAGTACCTTGACGAACCCATCAGCATCTGCTTCCTCAAGAGATTCGCGGCCGATGCGGAGCTCAATGAGGGCATAGAACCTGTCTACGAGACCCCGGAGAAAAAATATTCTGAGAAAATCGCCATCATAGGCGCAGGACCCGCCGGTCTGACCTGTGCGTACGACCTGGCAAGAGAGGGCTATGAACATATCACCATTTTCGAGACCCTTCCCGTCCCCGGCGGCTACCTCTGGGTCGGGATCCCCGAATACCGTCTGCCCAAGAAGCTCCTCAAGCGGGAAGTTGACCTCATAGCGAAGATGGGGATTGATATCAAGTACAACACGCGCGTGGGCAAGGATATCTCATTTGAAGACCTCCAAAAGGACTACGACGCGGTGTTTATCGGCGCCGGCTGCCACAAGGGGCTCAAACTCCGGGTCCCGGGCGAAGATGAATATGAAGGCAAGGGCATCGTGGATTGCGTGACGTTCCTGAGGGAGCAGGCTCTGGAGAGGTTTCCCGAGGCAAAGGGGAAACTCATTGTCATCGGCGGAGGAAACGCGGCCATTGACTCCGCCCGCGTGGGCTGGAGAATGGGGTTCGACGAAGTCTACATCCTGTACCGCAGAACCAGGAAGGAAATGCCTGCCAACCCGTGGGAAATCGATGCCGCGGAGCACGAGGGCGTCATTCTCCAATACCTGGCGGCGCCTGTGGAAATCCTGGGGAAAAACGGCAGGGTCAGCGGGATGAAATGCATCAAAATGGAATTGGGCGAACCGGATGCCTCGGGCCGAAGACGCCCGGTGCCCATCGAAGGATCGGAATACGTGATTGACGCGGAAACCATTGTGCCGGCCATCAGTCAGGCCACGAACCTGGATTTCCTGGGACAGGATCACGGCTTCGATATAACGCGCTGGAACACCTTTGCAATAGACGAAGAAACGGGCGTGACCAATATCCCCGGCGTGTTTGCCGGGGGGGATGTGGTTTCCGGTCCCGACATTGCTATCCGTGCCGTGGCAGGGGGGAAACGCGCCGCCTTGGGCATACACGACTATCTGAGGAGCAAATAGATGATTTACGAGAAGGAAAAACGGTATATCATCCCGTTTGACGATGTGCCCTCGCCGCGGGCGATCATGCCGGAGATTTCTGTTGACGAGCGGCGGGGAAATTTTGTCGAGGTCGAAACAGGGTTTCCGGAAGGAACGGCGGTTCAGGAAGCGAAACGCTGCCTCAGCTGCCGCCGATGCCTGGGGTGTGCCCTCTGCTGGGCCGAGTGCGAGCCGGAAGCCATCGACTTCAGCATCCCGGACGAAGAACTGGACCTGGAATTCGACGAAGTGATCCTCACCCGGGGCCAGGACAATGGTTTTGAGCCTTTTGCCGAGAATCTCGGCTACGGAAGCTTCGCCGACGTCATCACCGACCTGCAATTCGAACGAATGCTCTCCCCCACCGGTCCCACGGACGGTCTGGTCGTCTCCCCGCTGAACGGGGAAATCCCTGCCCGCATCGCCATCGTGCAGGGCGACGGGAAGGGAGACGAGGGACATCTCTCTTCATCGCTTGTTCTGGGCGTGAACGAAGCTATCCTGGCACTCCATACCACCAAAGGACTTGAAGTGACCATAGTGTCCCCCCTGACCGGCACGTTCAGAGACAAATTCCTGGGGGAGGCGGAAGGCGTGCCCGGCCTCAAGATTGTAGACGGGCGCCCTGAGGTCGTGGACAGGAAAGAAGACGGCGCACCCCTCACGCTTGCATTGTCCCAAAACGGTAAGAATGAAGAGAGGGATTTCGATCTCGTGGTGATACTCACAAAGCCGAAGGTCTCCCCGGAGATTCAGGGTCTCAGCAAAAAGCTGGGCCAGGAGATACTATAAAATTCCGAAACCGGATGAACCTTAAAATCCGATGACCGTTCCGGCCGACGCCGGCCGGAACCGATCCCCAAAGTGCTTTGCCAGTCGGATGGCCGCATTCATCCCCGTACAGTGTGAAACCGCAATCAAGTCAACGTTGAAATCCTCAATCTTGCGGATGACCTGGGCGAGAGCTCCCTCCCCGTAAAACATGAGATGCGTCCCTCCCAATATGCCCCTCAGTCTGGAGATGTGCAGGTCCCTCTTCAGATG
>CAZEGG010000215.1:0-6412 GCA_964511755.1 uncultured Desulfobacteraceae bacterium
TCTGGCCTTATCTATGGTCTTCATGAAGCGTGTAGAGCCCTTTTTCAGCAATGTATTTTCGAACCGTTTCGGGGACAAGATAGGCGATGGATTTTCCCCTGCGCACCATATTGCGTATCCTTGTCCCTGAAATATCCATCACAGTGGATGGTTGAATGATAACATGATTTCCTGAATGCATGGTATAAACATTTTTTCCCTGCTGCCTTTTTGCCGATTCATCGAGGCCCAGAATAAAACCGTCCAGAGTCTCCGGATTATGTCCCGACCGCGGGATAAGGACAAAATGGGCATAGTCGAAAAGCTTCTCATGGTCCTTCCAGGTCCTGATTTCGAGAAAGGCGTCACTGCCGATGAGGAAGAATATTTGCGAATTCATGCCGAATCTCGATCTGAGCTCTTTCAGGGTATCGCATGAGTATGACAGACCGGCCCTCCGTCCCTCGAGATCCAGGGCCTCCAGCACCTCTGACTCCCGGATCGCAAGGTGAACCATGGCCAGCCGATGATCAAAAGAGGTGACAGGGTCATGTTTTTTGTGGGGCGGAGAAGCTGCGGGAATGAAGTATACTTTCTCAAGCTCCAGTTCCTGGCCGATTTCCAACGCGGTGCGCAGATGGCCCAGGTGGACCGGGTCAAAGGTCCCGCCCAGGATGCCGATTTTCGACGTATCCGCGGTTTTCACTGCCTTACTTGTCCCTGCCCATAGACGATGAACTTTGTGGTGGTCAACTCCTGGAGTCCCATAGGTCCAAAGGCATGCAGTTTAGAAGTGTTGATCCCGATTTCAGCTCCGAGCCCCAGTTGATTCCCATCATTGAATCGCGTGGAAGCATTGACCAGGACCACGGAAGAATCAACTTCAGCGAGGAAACGCTGAGCATGGTGGTAATCATCGGTGACGATTGCCTCTGTGTGGTTCGACCCATACCGATCAATATGGTCGAGGGCCTCATCCATACTGGAAACAATTCTCACTGCCAGGATCAGACCCAGAAATTCTTGAGGCCAGTCTGTTTCAACTGCCGGTTTCGTATCGGGAACCAGCGCCACGGTCTTCGTGCATCCCCGGATTTCCACGCCGGCCTCACGAAAACGGGTTATCATACCGGGAAGGAATTCTCCGGCGATCTTTTCATGCACGAGCATCGTCTCCATGGCATTGCAGACGCCCGGGCGCTGCACTTTCGCATTGAAACAGATCTCACTCGCCATAGTGAGGTCCGCGGAGGCGTCCACATACACGTGGCAGACCCCCTTGTAGTGTTTCAACACCGGAATGCGGGAATGACTTGCGACAAAGCGTATGAGTCCTTCGCCCCCTCTCGGAATGATGATATCTACATGATCTTCAAGGGTGAGAAGGACCTTCACAGCTTCCCTGTCGGTGGTGGGGATCACCTGGACAGCCTTCTCGGGCAGGTCGCTTTCTCGAAGGGCTTCCTCCAGGAGGCCGCCCAGGAACACGTTGGAGTGAATCGCCTCGGATCCTCCCTTTAAGATCACTGCATTCCCTGATTTCAAACAGAGGCCCGCGGCATCCACTGTCACATTGGGACGTGATTCGTAGATAAAACCGATGACGCCCAAAGGGATACGGGCCCGTCCCACTCTCAAGCCGTTCGGCCTCGTCCACATGTGCGTGACTTCTCCGACCGGGTCGGGAAGGGCGGCGACCTCGCTGAGTCCCCCGGCCATGTTCTCGATAACGGCATTATTGAGTGTGAGACGATCTATCATGGCCGCTGAAAGACCGGAGTCATATGCCGCGGCGAGGTCTTTTTGGTTTTCCTCTATGATGGCCGCACTGTTCTCGATGAGTTTTCGAGCCATGAGTTTCAGGGCAGCGTCCTTCCGGCTGCTTTGCAGTTGCCGTACTTTCCTCGCGGCCTTCTTGGCTTCCATTCCGATGGCTTCCATCATGCTCGCAATTGGCATAATCCATTCCCCTCGTTGTCGTTAGTGATGACCAGGTTGTCTCGATTAATAACTTCATCGTCGTACTTGAAACCCAGCTTTTCCTCGATTTCTCCGGACTTGAGCCCCATTATTTTTCTGATATCGCCCGAATGATAATTGACAAGGCCCATC
Organism: uncultured Desulfobacteraceae bacterium; assembly: GCA_964511755.1. GTDB lineage: Bacteria > Desulfobacterota > DSM-4660 > Desulfatiglandales > Desulfatiglandaceae > B46-G9. The sequence goes on from CAZEGG010000215.1 coordinate 2,092, forward strand.
GCAAGTTCCTCGCGTTTTTCATTCACGAGCAACACGGCATTCCCCATGCTGAAGCGTCCTTCCACCGCAACAATTCCGGAAGGCAGAAGGCTCTTCCGCTGATTCATAACCGCCAGTTCGGCTCCGGCGTCTATCACGAGGGTGCCCTTTGGCGCTTTGGTAAAGGCAATCCAGTGCTTTCTGTTACAAAGGCGAGTCTCCGCAGGCATGAACAGGGTCCCTTCTTCTTCGCCCGCAAAGATGCTGCTCAGTATGCCGGGCTTCAGACCGTTTGCAATGATGGCAGGGACGCCCCTCATGGTGACTTTTTGGGCGGCCTTGACCTTGCTCGCCATACCCCCGGAACCGAGAAAGCCGGGGATGGAACTCGCACATTTCATGATATTCCGATCGAATTGTCCAACCACCGGGATAAGGGAAGCATCTTTATTGCTGCGAGGGTCCTTGTCAAAGAAGCCGTCAATGTTCGTCAGGCTTACCAGGAGCTGGGCCTCGGTCATGCTGGTTACCATGGCGCTCAGATTATCGTTGTCGCCGAACTTTATTTCATCCACGACAACGGTGTCGTTTTCATTGATGACAGGAATAATGTCCCAGGACAGAAGAGTGAAGAGGGTATTCCGCGCGTTCAAATAACGGCGTCTGTTGGTGAGATCGTCCCGCGTCAGGAGTATCTGGGCCACACGCTGACCATGTTGGGCAAACGATTCTTCATAGACCATGATGAGTCTGCTCTGCCCCAGTGCAGCGATAGCCTGCTGTTGGGAGACCGATTGGGGCCTCCTGTTGAAACCCATTTTTCGAAGGCCCGCGGCTATTGCGCCTGAGGACACCAGCACTATTTCAATCCCCCGTTTCCGGAGATCAATCAACTGTGCTGTCAGTTCCCCGATAACCTCAAGATTCAATCCGTCTGTTGTGGTGAGAACACCACTACCCACTTTGATGACGGCGCGTTTGACATTTCGGAGCAATGCGCGCCGGGGTATGTCAGTTTTTCGTCTTGCGTCCACGGTTAGACTTTTTCTCTCCTCTGCTGCGTGCTCTTGAGCTTCAGCTGAACCCTTCACCTCCGGTGGAGGACCAGGACAGGGCCCAGCTATCCGGAGTCAAGAAGGGCGCGCTGCTCGGGGAAGAAATGGTTTCCTTCCTGAGCGTCCCATGGGAGCTGCCGGACACCGGCCGCTACACAGGCAGCTCCGAACGGCCGAAGAACCGTTCGAAGAGCATTTCCTTGAACTGTTCGAGTCCCATCCCGGTCAGAGCCGATACGGGGAGCGAGATCACCTTGAGCCGATCGAGAGCCTTCTGCATCTTCTCAACATCTCTGCAGTGGCTGCCGTAGAGATCCATTTTGTTGATCAGTACCATATGAGGTTTGTCGGCCAATGCCGGGCTGTAAGCCGTCATTTCCCTGTTGAGCGCTGAGAAATCTTCGATAATATCATTCTGAGGAGTATACGTAATATCCAGTACCTGTACGAGCAATTCCGTGCGTTCGATATGCTTGAGGAACCGATGGCCCAGGCCCATTCCGTGACTGGCGCCATCGATAAGGCCCGGAATATCTGCGAGGACGAGGAATTGATCGCCTTGGAGACACAGGACTCCCAGATTGGGAACCAGGGTCGTGAACGGGTAGCTGTCGATTTTCGGACGGGCTGTGGTCAGACGGGAGAGAAGGGTGGATTTCCCCGCGTTGGGGAATCCAACGAGGCCGATATCCGCGAGAAGTTTCAAAGAGAGTTGCAGGGTCGCTTCCCGGCCTGGATTTCCGGATTGTGCTATCCGAGGGGCTCTGCGAGTCGGCGTGGCGAAGTGTTGATTGCCCTTTCCGCCCTTTCCTCCGCGAATGAGAACGATTTCCTGTTCATCGTGGACGAGGTCGGCGAGAACTCGCCCGGTTTCTTTGTCGAGAACAAGGGTTCCAACCGGTAAATGGATGATGAGATCGGAACCGCTCTTGCCTGATTGATTCTTGCCTCTCCCGGGCTGGCCGTTTCGGGCCTTGAAAAGGGGAGAAGCACGCAGATGAGCCAGGTTTTGCAAGCGGTTCGTGGCCTTCAGGACAACACTGCCGCCGTTTCCGCCGTCTCCCCCGTCCGGTCCCCCCCTGGGTTTAAATCTCTCACGCCGGAAGCTGACACAACCGCTTCCTCCATCCCCAGACCGGACCGTGATGACAGCCTCATCCAAAAAGGTCATATTTCTCTCAGGTACCGAGACGCCCTGGGCTAGGAGGCATACACGCTGACTTTTCTGCGGGCTTTGTCCATGCGTTCAAAAGCGACAATACCGTCTATTTTCGCAAAAATGGTATAGTCCTTACCCAATCCGACGTTGTTCCCGGGGTGAATCTTGGTGCCTTTCTGACGCACAATAATGCTGCCTGCCCTGACCTTTTGGCCGGAAAATCGCTTGACGCCATATCGCTGACCCGCGCTGTCTCTCCCGTTCCGCGAGCTTCCGCCTGCCTTTTTATGTGCCATTTTTAGAAGACCTCAACATTATGTTAATCCGGCTTTCCGATATCTTCAATCTTCACCAGGGAGAAAGCCTGCCGGTGTCCATTCTTTCTCCGATACCCTTTCCTGCGTTTGTATTTGAAAACAAGGACTTTTTTGTCTCTTCCGTGGCGCAGGATCTTTCCTGTCACCTTGTATTCACTCAGGACGGGGTTGCCGACACTCACACCGTTTTCATCGGATGTCAACAATATATTATCAAAAGTGACCGTGTCTCCTTCCCGGCCGGAGAGCTTCTCAAATCTTACCTCATCGCCGGGGGCAACAGTATACTGTTTTCCGCCGGTCTTGACGACTGCATACATTGTTCACTCCTTCCAAAGGTTAAACTTTCATTTTACTTTTTTCGGCTCTTTAGTCAAGAACAAAAACCTGATATTTTTGGAAAAACATGGTGCCCCCGGCATGACTCGAACATGCGGCACCCAGATTAGGAATCTGGTGCTCTATCCACCTGAGCTACGGGGGCACGTGTTTTTTCTATCATAACGACGGAGAAAGTCAACAATTTTGGTATATCCCTGATCACCAGCAAGGCATCATCTGTCCCGCGTCTCGCGGGATTGCCTTCGCTCGCTCCTCCTTGCGCCGTATTGTTCCACACGCCTCAGTCGTTGCTCCTCGACGCCTTGCTGGTGATCGGGATTCTTTACCCCACTCGCCTTCATGGACGTTGGTGAAATTTGGCGATGGATTTTGCCGCAAATCTGATTTTCAGAGTCGGGTCAGAGGCAGAAGGCCATGCCGTCTCGGAAACCAAGGTGGGGAAGTGATCTAGAGTTCGAAGTGACTCAAGTGATCTAGAGTTGATGGAAAGCTTCGCTCTTTTCTTCAGTAGAATGGAAAGAAATTCCTCAACTCTGGGCGCTCTAGGCAATCTGGGTCACTCTAGTCACTCTGGAGCTACAGGAAAAATACGCCGCAAGACAAAATATTTCATTGATTTGGGGGAGAGGAATACCTATATTAAAAAATCTGAACTTTTTTGACCAAAGTGCATAAGGTGTACCCTTTGCAGGGTGGACTTATGAGAGTGGGGATGTAGCTCAGTTGGGAGAGCGGTACGTTCGCAACGTACAGGTCGGGGGTTCGAATCCCCTCATCTCCACCAACCTTCGTATTGAGTGGAGCGAAATGCCGGCGTTCATATCCGCGGCCTTCGCAGAGAACGCAGGGGAAATAGACGCCTATTCCGCGTTTCTTCATACCGGGTGATTCATAATGGGATGGAATCAGACCCATGGCTCGAGAAGCTGAAATACACAGAAAGACCAAAGAAACGGACATCCGATTCAGGATTGACCTGGACGGGCGGGGTCAGTGCCGTTCGCACACGGATATCCCTTTCATGGATCATATGTTCAGCTTGCTCGCTGCCCATGGTTTTTTCAACCTTGAAATCAATGCCAAAGGAGATATCCAGATCGATAACCACCACACCGTCGAGGATCTGGGAATCTGCATGGGAAAGGCGCTGAAAGAAGCCTTGGGAGAGAGAAAGGGTATCAGCCGCTATGGTGATGCGACGATTCCCATGGATGAAGCCCTGGCAAGAGTGGTGCTGGACATCTCTAACCGTCCGTTTCTCTCCTATCACGTGGAACTACCCGGAAGCATGGCCGGCACATTCGATATACGGCTTGTACAGGAATTCTTCCGTGCTTTCACCAATCATGCCGGTATTACGATGCATGTAGATCTGCTCTGGGGTGAAGACCCTCACCACACCGCAGAGGCAATTTTCAAGGCGTTTGCAAAGGCCCTTGATCATGCCACCAGACCGGAGAAACGGCTCG
>CAZEGG010000216.1:0-6383 GCA_964511755.1 uncultured Desulfobacteraceae bacterium
TACTCGCCTACCTCACCGAAGAAACGGCCACGGACAATGCCCTGCGGGGTCTCTGCCAGGATCTGCAGGAACGGTTTCATGCGGCAACTACCGTGGGATACGGTCCCCGTTATCTCCATTCCACAGGGCAGTTCCATAAAGGAGGCCCCAACACGGGTTTGTTCCTGCAGCTCACCGGGGGACGTGACGCCGACCTTGCAATTCCCGAAAGCCCTTATGGTTTTTCCGCGTTCCGGCAGGCGCAGGCCCAGGGAGATTTTCAGGCCCTCGCAAAACACGGACGCAGAATCCTGCGGGTCGACCTGGGGAAGGATGCAGGGCTTGGAATCGGGCGCCTCAGGAGAGCAATTCAGGAAGCCCTCGCAGGAGGAGGATCCATATGAATGAGTATCACGTCAGCACGCTGTTCCTGGATATTGGCGGCGTCCTGCTTACCAACGGCTGGGACCGCCACATGCGACAAGCGGCAGCAGAGAAGTTTGAGCTGGACCCGGAGGATCTGAACGAGCGGCATCACCTCACCTTCGACACCTATGAAGAAGGGGAACTGAGTCTCGATGAGTATCTCACCCGCGTGATCTTCTATGAAAAGCGGCGCTTCACGCGCGAAGACTTCAAGGCCTTCATGTTCAGCAGGTCGGAGGCAATACCCGAAATGATAGACCTCATGCGGACGCTCAAGGAGCGTTACGGCCTCAAAATGGCTGCGATCAGCAATGAAGGCCGGGAACTCACCCTGTACCGGGTGAAAAAATACAACCTTGGGTCCTTCATCGATTTTTTTGTCGTCTCCTGTTTCGTCCACTTCCGCAAGCCCGATCTGCGGCTCTACCGTCTCGCCCTGGATTGTGCCCAGGTCACGACTCAGGAGAGCGTGTACATCGACGATCGCAAAATGTTCGTAGAGGTGGCACGGGAAATCGGTCTTCACGGCATTCACCACACGGGATATGAAGAGACGCGCAATTCTTTGAATGAACTGGGGCTGTCAGCGTAGAAACGCGAATACGCCTTTCTACGTCCCCATACAGGAGGAAACAGAACATGGCCGACAAGGGGTGCGATATCGGTTTGGTGGGTCTGGGAGTCATGGGCAAGAATTTTGCCCTCAACATGGCCGACAAGGGATTTCGGGTGGGCGTCTACAACCGGACTGAAGAGAAGACCCGGCGGTTCATGAAAGAAGAAGCGGGTCACCGCCCGATCGAATCCGCATATTCCTTAGAGGAGTTCGCGGCAATCCTGAAAAAGCCGAGGGCGGTTCTCATTTTTGTCCCTGCAGGGGATCCGGTGGATCAGGTGATCGGCGAACTGCTGGTCGGAACTGAAGCCGGGGACCTCATCATTGACAGCGGAAATTCCCACTTCAAAGATACCGACAGACGAGAAGGATCCCTCTCAGAGAAAGGGATCCTTTTCCTCGGCATGGGGATTTCCGGAGGAGAATACGGCGCGCGCCATGGCCCGAGCCTGATGCCGGGAGGGTCTGAAGAAGCGTACAACAGGGTGCGCCCCATCCTCGAGGCTGCCGCCGCCCACGTGAAGGGGGAACCCTGCGTGACCTATCTCGGCCCCCATTCCGCCGGGCACTACGTCAAAATGGTGCATAACGGCATCGAATACGGGATCATGCAGCTCATTGCCGAGAGCTACGATCTGCTGCGGCGGGGGCTCAATTTCGACGAGAAGGCCCTCAGCTCCCTGTACGCCGAGTGGAACGAGGGAAGGATGAACGGCTATCTCATGGAGATTACGGCCAAGGTCCTGGACCGGAAGGATGACAGGACCGGCCGGCCTCTGGTTGAGATGATCCTGGACCGGGCCCGGCAGAAAGGTACCGGGAAATGGACTTCGTGGGATGCGCTGGATCTGCAGATCCCTGTTCCAACCATCGATGTTGCGGTAGCCATGCGGAACATGTCGGACTGCAAACAAGAGCGCGAGAAGGCAGGCAGGGTCCTTTCGGGACCTTCCGCAGCCTATCAGGGAGATAAGGAAACCTTTGTCCGGCGGCTGGAAAAGGGACTTTTCGCTGCTATCATAATCACCTACGCTCAGGGACTGGGCCTGCTCCGCCGTGCTTCCCACAAATACGACTACCGGCTGGATCTCGAAGCCGTGGCCAGGATCTGGAGAGGAGGGTGCATCATCAGGGCGGCCCTCCTGGAGGACATTCGCAGTGCGTTTCACCGGCAACCCGATCTCGAGAACCTTCTTCTCTCGCCCGGACTCGGCAACGAGGTGACGGAGCGCCAGAAAGACCTCCGGGATGTGGTTTGTACCGGAACGGACCTTGGGATTCCCGTTCCCGGGTTCATGTCCGCGCTTGCCTACTACGATGCCTACCGGAGCATTCAACTGCCGGCCAATCTGATCATGGCCCAAAGGGACTTCTTCGGGGCACACCGGTACGAGCGAATTGATACAGAAGGCACCTTCCACATGGAGTGGGAGACATGAGGCTTCACGCCCCCGTTTCTTCCGCCGTTTCCGGCAGCCCCATGGAAGACGGAAGAGGATGGAGCTCATGATGAAGCTGCGTGCGGTTTGTTTTGATTTCGACGGTACCCTGGTTGATTCGGAACCCATTCATTTACGCATGTGGAATGAAGTCCTTCAGCCCCACAACGTATCTGTAACAGTGGATGAGTTCAAGCACAGATACGTGGGCACCGTGGCGCCGGAGATGGCAAGGGAACTGGTAGAAAAATTTAACATCAAGGCCGATCCCGCATCTCTGGCGTCCGCGAAGGACATGAAATATTCCGAATGGGTTCGACGTAACCCACTGCCTATGATGCCCTATGCCCGCGAATCTGTTGCCGCTTTTTTCCGGTGCCGCCTGAAATTGGCCTGCGTCACCGGCAGTCCCAGGGAAATCGTGATGTTGAACTTGAAGCGGTTGAGCATGCAGGAATATTTCACGGTGGTCGTCGCCCGGGATGATGTCACGAGGAGCAAACCTGACCCCGAATGCTATCTCAAGGCCATGAAAGATCTCAGGGAACCGGTGGATGCGGGCATCTCTTTTGAAGATTCCGAGGCAGGCGTACTGGCAGCGACCGCAGCCGGTCTTGCCTGCTGTGGTATTGCCTGGGAGTCTTCGACCGCCCATGACCTCTCAAATGCCACGATGATCTTCAACGGGCTGCAAGAGGCGACCGGATGGGTCATTGAACACTATGGCGCCCTTGATATTGGGGAAGGGTGATCCTGTCCGCAGAGCGTGCAGCCGGTCTTTCTCATCAGGAAGATCCCTTTTGTTCCTGCTCTTCGTTTTCTGAGCCACCCGCTTTTTGCGCTTTGACCATGGCCGCATGCTCCTCGGGAGACAGGGTCGGCAAACGCCTCAGAAAGGCTACAATTCCCCAGATTTGTTCTTCCGTGTGTGTCTTTCCGAATGACGGCATTCCCGTCATCTTGAGGCCGTTTTTCACAATCCAGAACAGTTCGGCATCACTGAGATCCCGCTGCACATCAAGACACCCCAAGAAAACGCTTTCATATCTCGTCCTCCGGTATCGGCAAATGATGTTGCCCCCTTGAGATCATCGATTTGTCATCATGCCCTGCTTTCAGCAACTCCAATTAAACTATATTGATAATCTTTCAAATGAAAATGAGCGTGATCCTGTATTTTCAATCCAAATTGGATGTATTGAGTTCGGGCCCTCTCTGTGAGCATATGATGGCGCTGCGGTTCAGTGAAACCCCGGGCCTCTTATACTGACGGAGGGACAATGAGCTGGATGGGTGCTTTCTTGATCTTTTGCAGGCAGTCCTCCAGTGCCGCCTGTTCCGTGTCGCCGCACCCAATAAACTGTGGATCCACCTCGCGCTCCTCCCGGAAGAGCAAATTCGGAATAGCGAAGAACTGGTCATCAATGGTTCCGGCCAGGACTTCGTGGACATCGATGCGAAGCTTCACAGATTCTCTCTTGAGTTCGTACTTGTGCACCTTGGTCAGCAATTCACCTTCGTTGAGCGTGTACAGCATCTCTGGACCTCCTTCATTTTTCGTTATCGTTCTACCGGCCTCTGTCTCAATGTCTTCCGGAACGAAAGATGGAGATAACAAGCCAGATGCCGAGGATCGTCGCAATGAGATAGCCCATGAGACCGAAGAGATGGGTGATTGAAATAGTCTTCAGGCCGAAAACATTTACGGTAACCTCGAAAACCGTTTGACTGGAGTTCAGGACCATTGCCGCGGCTATGAGAGAGGCGGAAACAACCAATCCTACGGTCAACCTGCTTATCCCCTTCGCAAACTGTGCATCGAGATTCTTGAAGCCGTCGTGCCACAATTCCAGCCGCTGTTTACCCTGGGCGGTCTGTTTGAGGATGTCGTGAACAAATTTGGGCATGGTCCTCATATATCCGCCCATAAGCCGGGCGTCTTTCCCCAGGTGTCTGAACAATTTCCTCGTGTCGTAGCCGCGTTTCAGGAGTTTTTTGGCGTAGGGGCTGGTGGTTTCGAGGATGCTCGCGTCGCTGCCCAGAATCTTACCCAGTGCCTCGGTCTGGATGAAAGTCTTCAAGAGAAGCAGGATATTCTGGGGCATCCTGATATGATACTTGTAGACGAGGCGCATGACCTGGTCATAGACGTCCTTGACCGAAATGGTCTGAAGGGACCGGCCGTAAAACGGTTCGCTGATGTCCTTGAGGTCGATCCGAAAACTCTTGAGATCCATGGTCTTTTCGTCAATGATTCCGGTATCCAGCAATGCATCAAGGACCATATCATAGTCGTGTTCCGCATAACCCAGGAAGATGTTCGCAATCTCCAGCATCGTCTGTTCATCCAGGTATCCGGTGATGCCGAAATCCACCAGGGCCACCCGGCCGTCGTACATGACGATGGTATTTCCCGGATGTGGGTCGGCGTGGAAAAAACCGAACTCCATCAACTGCCGGGAAAAGGAACGGAGGCCGAGTTCCGCTATCTTCTTGGGGTCAATGCCGTGAGCCTTTATGGCTTCCACCTGATCCATTTTGATCCCTTCGATATGTTCCATGGCCAGGACGGACCTGCTTGTATAGTCCCAGTAGACCTTGGGGATATAGATATCCTGAGAGTCTTTGAAATTTTTGGCGAACCTTTCTATGCTGCCCCCTTCGACTAACATATCCAGCTCTTTGAAAATCGTCCGTTCGAACTCGCTCACCAGATTGGTTGCACCGAGAATCCGGCCGATTTCGAAAGACTTTTCCAATTTTTCCGCCAGATAGTACATCAGTTGGATATCCTGCCGGATCTTCTTGTCTATTCCGGGCCGGATGATCTTGACGGCGAGTTTTTCTCCCGTAGGCAGTTCAGCCAGGTGGACCTGGGCCACCGACGCCGCGGCGATCGGTTCCGGATTGAACTGCTTGAAGATCTCCGAGAGCGGTCGCTTCAGTTCTTCCTGAATCACCTTCTTGATACTGTCAAAAGGAACCGGAGGCACCTGGTCCTGGAGCTTTCTGAACTCTTCGAGATATTCCGGCGGGAACATGTCTGCACGGGTACTCATGAGCTGTCCGAGCTTGATAAAGCTGGGCCCCAGTTCTTCCAGAACCAGCCGGATGCGTTTCGGGGACGGAAATCCGGCTTTGAAGCGATGTTCCTTGCCCTCGATTCCCTTTTCCCTTTTCGCAGTTCGGGTGAAGAGACGCTCTGCCACGTCTCCCAGACCATGCTTCAGCATCACTCTGGTGATAACCGCAAATCTCCGGAATCCTTTCAACCTTGAACCCTCCAAATGAGTCTGACAAAATTTTCGTGATCCCTCGGCTGGCTTCCCGTCCCCAGCAGCCATGCCTCTTCCCGAGAGCAAAAAATCTGCACCCGTGAAAAGAAAGATGCAGAATGAAACCGTCAAATTCAGGGGTTTGCGAAATCCGTCTGCATGGGAACCTGAAAGGATCTCTGAGCAGAAAGACCATGCAATGGGATCTTCCTGCCCTTGCGGGGCCGGGTGGAGCCCTTCTCAAGAGGTCATTGTTCGCTCTTGCGCCGGAGAGAATCCGAACCAAGAGGACATGGGAAATCAGGCGGAAGCCGCTCGAATCAGGTCCCGGGAACGGCACTTCGTCCCATGGGCTTCCGAATTGCTCCGCCGGATCTCAAGATGAGGCCGGCTCCTTGACCATCGGCCACTTTTCCGAAATCTCCTGAAGCTTTTTCGCGTCGGCGACGTAGCTCTCCACATAGCCGCATTCCGTGCATACGTAATTGTCGAGGGCAGCAATGGACAGCATGGTGATGGGGATGCTGTTGCTTCCGAAGGGGCCGCTCTTGGCCGGAATTTTCGTTCCGTGATAAACCTTCTCGGAGCCACACTTGGGACACTTACCGTCTTTCATTTGTCACCTCCTCCGGGTGGCGGATCATTCAA
>CAZEGG010000217.1:0-6381 GCA_964511755.1 uncultured Desulfobacteraceae bacterium
CTTCGGGAAGCCCTTCGTATCATCGCTGAAGAGGGCCTGGAGACACGCTTTGCGCGGCATCGATTGAACCACCGCGCCCTGGTGGCGGGAATCGAGGCAATGGGGCTCTCCATGCTGGTCCCCGAAGAGGAGAGGCTGCCCATGCTCAACACCGTCCGCATCCCGGGCGGGGCCGACGACGCCGGGGTCCGCAGGACCCTGTTGAACAGTTTCGGCATTGAGATCGGCGGAGGCTTGGGCGCCCTTGCAGGGAAGGTTTGGCGCGTGGGCCTCATGGGACATGCGGCCCGCGAGAAAAACGTGTTTCTGTTTCTGTCGGCGCTTGAAACGATCTTAAGGAGCCAGGGAGTTGCCGTCAGGCCGGACGCACTGGAAGCCGCGTCCGCGGTCTATTACGGAGGATAGGCCTGCCGTTTCCCTACAGGTGAATGCGAATGGACAAGCATACTCTCGTCAGAGCACTGCAGGATATCGTTGGTGAGCCCAACGTGCTCTTCTCACAGATGGACCTGACCCTCTACGGGTACGATGCCTCTCTTGAGAAAGGCATGCCGGACGTGGTGGTACTTCCCGGTTCCACACAAGAGGTGGGGGCGGTCGTCGCCCTGGCTCACCATGAAGAGATCCCGATTATTGCGCGAGGTTCGGGCACGAACATAAGCGGGGGGACCATCCCGATCCGTGGGGGGATCGTCCTGCATTTGTCCAGGATGAACCGCATCCTGGAAATCGACATTCCCAACCGTACTGTGACAGTGGAACCCTGCGTTATCACGCAGGACCTCCAGAATCGCCTTCTTGAAGAGGGATTCACCTACGCTCCGGATCCCGCCAGCATGAAAGTATCCACCCTGGGCGGCAATGTCGGTGAAAACTCAGGCGGACCCCACTGCCTCAAGTACGGCGTGACCACAAACCACGTGCTGGGCGCAGAAGTAGTACTTCATGACGGCAGCATCGTCCGGATCGGGAACAAATCCCAGGACCACCCCGGTTATGACCTCATAGGTCTCCTGGTGGGGAGCGAAGGAACCCTTGGCGTGGTGACGAAAATAGTCCTGAAAATCCTCCGGGCTCCGGAGGCCGTGAAGACGATCCTTGCCATCTATGACACGGTTGAGGACGCGGGCAATACCGTATCGGCCATCATTGCCGAAGGGATCATTCCTGCGACCCTTGAAATGATGGATCATCTGGTCATGAAGGCCGTTGAAGAATCGGTTCACGCCGGGTATCCCCTTGACGCGGCGGCGGTCCTCATTATTGAACTGGACGGTCTCCGAAACGGCATAGAGCGGCAGGCCGGAAAGATTGTTGAGATTTGCAGGGCCAACGGGGTGAGAGAATTCCGCGTGGCGAAGAATGCCGCCGAACGGGAAGAACTGTGGGCCGGTAGAAGAGGCGCTTTCGGGGCCGTGTCGCGGCTCAAACCCAGCTATATGGTGTGCGACGGGACTGTCCCGCGTACAAGGCTCCCGGAAGTGTTGAGCAAGGTGCTCCAGGTGGGGAAAAAGTATGATGTACCCATCGGGAATGTCTTCCATGCGGGTGACGGGAACCTCCATCCCCTGATTCTCTTTGATGAGAGAAATGAAGAGGAATTAGCGGCTGCCAAGGCAGCATCATCGGAGATCCTGAAGATATGTGCGGAGGCAGGCGGCACTATCAGCGGCGAACACGGGATAGGGATTGAAAAGCTTGATGAGATGCCGTTCATTTTTTCAGATGCGGATCTTGATGTTATGCGGCGGGTGAAGCAGGCACTCGACCCGAGGCAAATTCTGAATCCCGGTAAGGTGATCCCGATCGCGCATTCCGGACAGTAAGTCCCGTTTGGCCCTTTGCCGGTTCGTCACTCCTCCTGTGAGAGATGTGGAAGAAACTATGGAAGAATTCGAAAATATTGTAGGGAAAGATTCTCTGAGGACCGACCGTCAGACCTGCTCACGCTACGCTGTGGACGGTGTAGTGCCACGGGCGGTTCTTTTCCCCGGCGATGTGGAAGCGCTGTCCGGAATCGTCAGGACCGCCTGCCAGGAGCACCTTTCCGTCGTCCCCTGGGGCGGCGGCACCCAAATGGCAAAGGGGGCGATCCCTTCCCGTCTCGATCTGGTCATCTGTACGGAGCGCCTTGACAGGATCATCGATATTGATGCCGGAAACCTGACGGCTACGGTTCAGGCAGGGGTGCGGCTGTTTGATCTCCAGAGAATTGCGGCCGGCAACGAAAATCGTTGCTACGTCCCCGTCGCGCGGGGTGGAAAGGAACTGGACGAGAGTATCTGCTCCCTGCGGGAGAACAGGGGATGCTTTGTGCCTCTCGATGCCTTTGCCGGGAATACGGCAACCATCGGGGGCGTTATCGCGGCCAATACCAGCGGTCCGCGGCGGTTGCTTTACGGCCTTCCCAGGGACATGGTGCTGGGTGTGCGATACGTGGCGTCTACCGGCGAGATTGTCGGGATGGGCGGCAAGACGGTAAAGAACGTGGCAGGGTACGATTTATGCAAGCTGATGATCGGGTCCCTGGGATCTCTCGGGATCCTGAGTGAAACGACCCTCCGGCTGCTCCCCTTGCCGGAGAGAAGCGGGACCTGGGTATTTATTTTCCCGGGACTTGAAGAAGCGGCCGCCTGTGTTGACGCGGTCTTTGCCGGTCCGCTGCTCCCCTGTGCCGTGGAAATTCTCGACCGGAAGGCCTGCGGCGGACTTCCCATAGAGGTGCCTGGACGGGCAGGGCAAAGCTGCTTCGGCGTGGTGGCGGGCGCTGAAGGGGCCGAAGAGGCAGTGGAGCGCATGAAAACCGACATGGAGACTCTCGCGGATGCCGCAGGTGCCGCGGGAAAGATGTACCTTGATGATGAGGCCCATCGAGACTTCTGGAATTCTTATGGCCCGCCTGTCGAGGGTTTTTTTGAAGGGCGGAGTGCGTCAACCTGCCTCAAGCTCAACTATCCGCTTTCCTGTTACCGGCGGGTTCTGGGACTGGCGGAGTCGGCTGACATCCGTGAACACGTATCCCTTGCGTCTTTCACCCACGCGGGGAGCGGAGTGACGCGGATCTATCTTGCGGGGGAAGAGAGCGATAAAAACCTGTTGGCGAGAACTGTGGAATGGACGGGAAGACTCCTTACACACGTTTCCGAAATGGGCGGCAATCTCGTGGTGGAACACGCGGGTCCGGAATTGAAGAAGCATTTGCCGGTCTGGGGTGCGCTGCGGGACGATGTGAAGGTTATGCACTGGATCAAGAAGACACTCGATCCAGAAGGGATTTTTTCCCCCGGGCGTTTCGTGGGGGGCGTGTAAAGGATGTGAGGATAGCGACAGATGAATGTAGTTCAGCTGCGGAAACTTACCTATGACGAAGTGGCAAAATGCAGCAAATGCGGATTTTGCCTGCCGAGTTGTCCGATTTACCTGGCCCTCAGGACTGAATCGGCTTCTCCAAGGGGCCGCAATGCCGTGACCCGGGCCGTGATTGAGGGCCGGCTGGACTGGAGCGAAGATGTAGAAAAGACCATATTCCGCTGTTTAGGATGCGGCGCCTGTACGGCTGCCTGTTTCCCTTCAATAAAAACGAGAGACGTGGTCTTCAGGGACCGGGAATGCCTGGTGACCGAAGGTTTCTATCCGAAGGTGGCCCAGGAACTGGCCGGGTATCTTGAAAATCAGCACAACATCTCCAACGAGGATAACGAAGAACGGGGGGAATGGCAGGAACTCCTGGGGGACCTCCCCGAGCGTTATTTTGAAAAGGAGCGGGCGGAGGTGGTTTATTTCGTGGGATGCGTCGCCTCTTTTTTCCCCATGGCGCAGAAGATTCCCGCGAGTATGGTCCGCATCATGGAGCGTGCCGGCGTTGACTTCACTGTTCTCGGGGGCAGAGAATGGTGCTGTGGATATCCGCTGCTTGGTGCGGGCATGGCGGAGAAGCTGATGGGTCTCATGGAACATAATCTCTGCAAGGTGAAGGAGACGGGGGCGAAACAGATTGTGTTCACGTGCCCATCCTGCTATCACACCTGGAAGAACCTTTACAAAACGGACGCGGAGGTTATGTCCTCCGCGGAATTCATTTCCCGATTGATAGGCGAGCGACGGCTCCATTTCAATGGGCTGGAGACGACCGTCACATATCACGATCCCTGTGATCTGGGGAGAAACAGCGGGGTTTTCGAACCTCCCCGGGAAGTGCTGAAGGCTCTTCCGGGGGTCAATTTTGTGGAACTTGGAAAAAACAGGCAGACGTGCAGCTGCTGCGGGGGAGGGGGAAACCTGGAAATGGTTGACCCGGAACTCTCCGCACGAGTGGCACAGATGAAGATAGATGAAATAGTGAAAACCGGAGCCGATACAGTGGTCTCCTCCTGTCAGCAATGCCTTCGAACCATTGCCACACGGGCCAGAAGAACCAAAACCACGTTGAAGGTGAAGGATTTGACCGAACTGGTCGCAGAGGCCCTGGAGTAAGTTGGTTCGTCCTGCCGAAACCACAGCTTCTCCGTCCACAGATGAAAGGAGAAAGAAATATGATTTCGAAACGTTGGCTGTCTTTATGGCTGCTGATGGCAGCTATTATTTTTTGCGTGATCGTGCCCCAGGCCGGTGCGGGTGAGTCAGCATCGGCAAAGGAAAAAGTGGCGGTCGTGAACGGCACGATTGTCACCCGGGGAGAGCTTGACCAGGAACTTCAGGTCGTCATGAAACGATTTGGGCGCGACGGAAAGAACGTAGGGGCTGCACAGCTTTCTCAACTCGAATCACAGGTTCTGGAAAGCCTTATTGATCGGGAACTCCTTTTTCAGGAGGCCGAACAAGCCGGTATTCGTATAGACGATAAGACGCTGGATGCGCAGCTGGAAAAACTCAAGAAACGCTTCTCCGATGAGGGGGGGTTCAAGAAGGCCATGGAGCAGATGCACCTGTCCGAACAGGATGTCCGCCGGCAGATCAGACGGGGAATGACCATCGAGCAATGGATCGACGGCAAATTTGTCCATAGCATCTCTGTTCCGGAAAAAGAGGTCAAGGAGTACTACGATTCCCACCTGAAGATGTTCCAGAGGCCCGAGGAGGTACGGGCGAGTCACATCCTGATCAAGGTCGATGCCAAGGCTGATGAGCAAACAAAGCTCAAGGCCCGAAAAGATCTCGAAGAAATTCAGAAAAAGCTCTTGAAGGGAGAGGACTTCGCAAAGCTTGCCAAGAAATATTCTCAGGGTCCCAGCGCTGCCAAGGGGGGAGACCTCGGCTATTTTCGCAGGGGACAGATGGTGCCTCCTTTCGAGAAGGCCGCGTTTGCCTTGAAGCCGGGAGAGGTGAGCGATATCGTGGTGACCCGTTTCGGGTATCACCTGATCAAAGTCAGCGATATAAAACCGGCAAAGACATTTTCCTATCCGGAAGTGAAGGAAAAGCTGACGGGTTTTCTGAAAAAGGAAAAAATCAGCCAGGCCATTGATGCGCACGTAACAGAACTCAAGAAGGGAGCCAAGGTGGAGCGATTTCTGGCTCCGAAGGATCGCGGATAGCCCATATCTATTTTTTTGCTTGACCTTTTGGAAAATTATTGCTTAAGTGCATGGAAAATGGGGCCCGGCTACCCCTGCGGGTCGATTTTACTCTGTTAGAACACGCGTTTGTGCCAGAGTGGCGACCATGGGCTTGGGACCGGATGAGCATTTTGAAAGGAGGTTAGCACTTTGGCAAACGGCACAGTAAAATGGTTCAGCGACAAGAAAGGGTATGGTTTTATCGAGCAGGAAGATGGTCCGGACATCTTCGTGCATTATTCGTCCATCAATGGCACCGGGTTCAAAACACTGGCCGAAGGGGATAGGGTCACGTTTGACGTGGAGGAAAGTGACCGGGGCCCCGTGGCCAAGAACGTCACCAAAATGTAATACATAACCTCTTCATGGAGGCATTTCACCGGAGCGGGGACGGTGAAGTGCCTTTTTTTATTGCTCAAAATCCCCGTGATGTGGGAGACAAACGACCTTTCACCATACGCCCTGCGCCTTACGCCTCCAACGCCTCTCTGCATGCGGCAATGAGCCGTTCCACCCCCGGTTCACCCTCACACATATCGAAACACGAAAGAGCTTCCGCAAAGCGGCCCAGGTTCATACGGCTGATTCCCAGGCACAAGCGGAGCTGTCGACTCCCGGGGAAATGCCGGAGTCCTTCCAGGAGAATCCGGGCAGACAATTCGTAATCCCGCTTCTTCTGCTGCAGGATTCCGAGTCCAAGGTAGGCGCGATGGTCCGGGTGATACCGGAGGGCCTTCGTGTACAATTCCTCGGCCAGGAGATCCTTGTCTTTGATTCCCTCTATGCGGGCATAATCTCCATGAGTGAACGTCATGGCGAGTCTTGA
>CAZEGG010000218.1:0-6380 GCA_964511755.1 uncultured Desulfobacteraceae bacterium
TGGCGGACAATGCTGAGAGAAGAGCAGGCTATAATCCCCTACGAGACAAGAGATCTGACCGGAAGGCGTGTGCTTGTCTTTGCACCGCATCCGGATGACGAGACAATAGGATGCGGAGGAACACTGGCACTTCATACTGAGAAATTTGATCCGATAAAAGTGCTTTTTCTTACCAACGGGGCAAGTGGAGAAAGTGCAGGGGAGACAAACAGAGAAGATTATATCATTTT
Source organism: uncultured Desulfobacteraceae bacterium (assembly GCA_964511755.1). Taxonomy (GTDB): domain Bacteria; phylum Desulfobacterota; class DSM-4660; order Desulfatiglandales; family Desulfatiglandaceae; genus B46-G9. The sequence goes on from CAZEGG010000218.1 coordinate 231, forward strand.
GAGGGAGAAAGAGGCCGAGGAGGCCTGTCAGATACTTGGCATTCATGATGTAGAGTTTTGGGGTTATGAGGATCGCGGTCTCGTGACTTCGCCTGGTGTGGCTGATAGAATCTGTGATCTTCTCAACACATATAAGCCTGAGTTGATTTATCTCCCCTCCCCGCTCGAATACCATCCAGACCATCGGGCTGCAGCCATCCACCTTCGAGAAGCACTGAGACGAATTGGATTTCCATGTGATGTGGCCTTTTGCGAAATTGGAGCGCCTGTCGGTGTGAACTGTCTCGTGGACATTACCAGCACTGTGCAGAAAAAAATTACAGCCATTCAATCCTATGCGAGCCAGCTGAAGGAAAGACCATACCTGGATCTTGCCCTTTCGCTGAATCGCTTCAGGTCCCTTACGTTATCCGAAGAATCAACGCATGCAGAGGGTTTTTCCCTATGGTCCAGCAAGACCGTTCGGCAGTTTGATCCGCTTCTGCTTGCAGGCCCGAGGTACGATCGCCTCTCGGCATCTTTATCTGATGCAGGACCACTGGTTTCTATCATAGTCAGGACAAAAGACCGACCCGAAGTGCTTGGAAATGCACTTCGGTCTATAGCCGACCAGACGTATTCGAATATCGAAGTGGTGCTTGTGAACGATGGAGGAGAGGACGTCGAGGATGCAGCAATGAGCATTATCGGAGGGATACCTCTCACCTATATCCACCATCAGAAAATCATGGGAAGGGGGGCATCTGCTAACAGCGGCCTCAAGGCATGCGGAGGCATATTTGTGAATTTCTTGGATGATGATGACATAATCTATCCGGAACACGTTGAGGTATTGGTAGCCAAGTTGCTCGCAACCAATCATAGGGTAGTTTATTCTGGAGTAAAGAACGCGTTCTATGAAGGGCCCATATCCAGACCGGGAAGTCGCTTAGAAGAAAATGTAGTCTTTAATCACCCTTTCGACGCGGATCTGTTGCTTTTTGAAAACTACATTCCATTTATGAGCGTGATGTTTTCCAGAGAGGTGCTGGCGGACGTCAAAGAGCTCAGCGAAGATATGGACCTTTTTGAGGATTGGGATTTCCTGGTTCGGATGTCCCGTCGCTATCCTTTTTTGCATGTCAATCGGGTGACCGCAGAATATCGCTTTTATGGACACCGCAGCGTTGAGAATGCTCACCGTACCAATTATTCATATGATGCGGCGGTGGCGGATGCATTTGAAAGATTTCGCTCATACATGACGGGGAAGTCGTGGCTCAGATTTCTTTCGGGAGGGTTAGTGGAGCGGCTGAGAAAGGATATAAAGACCCTTGAGGAAGAGCTCGAAAGGCGGGGAGAGAGCATCGAGGGATATCGGAAACACATCGAGACGCTTGAGGAAGAACTGAAAAGAAGGGAAGACAGCATCGAGGCATATCGAAACCATGTTACCGAGCTTGAAAAAATAATCGACAACTTTAAAGCGTGGGTTTCCCGATTGGAAGGAGACATGACCTTTCTGAAGGGCCGGATTGAAATGTTCGAAAAGCATCCAGCTTACTGGATTTACCAAAAAATGAATAAGTTATCTGACCTCATCGGTTCGGCCAAGGAGGATGATAGTAAGGAATGCTAAAAGAGGGAGAATTCTTGGTAAGCATAGTGGTTCCCGCATATAACCACGAAGATTTTATCGGGGGGGCCCTCAGGAGCTGCGTTGATCAGACTTACCAGCGCCTTGAAATTATTATTGTAAACGACGGTTCCAAGGACAATACCGGAAAAATATGTAAAGATTTTGTCGCTGCTGACGATCGGATCAGGTACTTCGAGCACCCCAATAGAGGAGCGCATGTTGCCATAAATGAAGGGATTCGTATAGCTTCCGGCAGCTATGTGGCTATTCTCAATTCTGATGACATCTTCCCTGCCACGAAGATCGAGCGCTGCATAAAGCGCGTTCAAGAAGAACAGGGCCTGGGGTTGATATCGGGAAAGGTGGAGTTTGTTGATCAAAAGGGCCGAAAACTGAAGAAAGGTGTAGAGGTTGATTGGCTGAGGAGAGCCTATGGTTTTTTGGGGAGGAGCGGCCTTTTTCCTCTATCAATCCTCAATGAGAATTTTGTCGCAACCACTTCCAATATGTTTTTTTCAAAAGACCTGTGGGAGAGAACAGGAGGGTTCCAGCCTCTCAGGTACTGTCACGATCTGGACTTTCTCCTGTCTTCCTTTAGAGTTGGGCGGTTCTTTTTTGATACTGATAATACGCATGTTCGATACCGGATACATCCGTCGAATACCATCAAAGAAGACCTCTCTGGAATAAGGGTGGAGATCGCAGCCGTGATAGCTGTCAGCCTGTGTGACTATCGTGTTGGTTTGCTCGGTGAAGTGAATGAAAAGAATGTTGACCTGTTTGGAGAATTTCAAAGAAACAAGGGCCTTTCGCATCTCATTATCTTCTTAATGATGCTCTATCTTGAGTGTTCAGGGAGGCAGGAGTTTTACGAACGACTCCAAGGGAGAAATCTGCAGAAGATACTTCGCCTTCTCTTGCCTTAGAAACATTTTTCACAGACAGGAGGTCGGATAGAAAAGATGATGGTAAGATTCAAAGAACCTTCTGAGACACGCAAAGGGTATTGTCCTTGTTGTGGGCATAATGTGACATTTTTTTCATATGAACTTCCTGATTTTCCCTGCAAGCGAAACAGTTTTTTTTGTGACCACTGTGGTTCGATAGCAAGAAATCGGCATGTGGCAAAAGTGATTTTGGGCCTTTTTCCTACAAATCCTCCCTCAGTGTGTCTTCATTCCTTTTCTGAGGTTGCTGACATCCGTATTTTGAATACATGCTCTTCCATGGCGATACACAAGGCGCTGAAAAATGCGAAGGGCTACGTGGTTTCTGAGTACTGGGATAATACGGAGCCGGGTCAGATGAGGAAGGGAGTCCAGTCCCAGAATCTAATGTCTACCACGTTCGACTCTAATTCTTTTGACCTTGTGATTACTGAAGATATCCTTGAGCACGTTGCTGATCCGAAAAAGGCATGTAAGGAGATCGGGCGAATCTTGAAACCGGGAGGATATCATGTCGCGACAATTTCTGTTTTCTGGGAACAGCCTCTATCACGGAGACGAGCGCTGATGCACAATGGCAAGGTGAAACATCTTCTTCCACCCGTCTATCACGGTGATCCGAACAGGCCTCAGGGCGCTCTGGTGTTCGTAGATTTTGGCGCCGATATCGTGGAGAAATACTGCTCAGTTACAGGGCCAACGGAGATTTATTGGTCCCTCGAAAACAGGGAAGATGAAGATCGATTTGCCATTTTCCACAACATGGTGTTTGTATCAAAAAGCGAGTAGGCGCCTAAGGTTCAGATGGTCAAACTCGGCTAAGCCGGAACTGCGAAACCTGGATTTCAAACCAAGGACCCAATATGACAAGGATTGCGACTATTGTTTAAGTTTCTGCTGAAAAGGCAAAAGAAATGTAAGACCAACAATACCCCAGGCGGGGAGCAAAGAATCAATCTATTAATTGAAGTTGGTTCATTTGATAAAGGGGGCCTGGAAAAGCTTGTTATGGATATGGCGCTACTCCTTGACCGGGAAAAGTTTCATGTGTCAATAGTGAGTATGGGGCCCGTAGGGTTTTTGGGGCAGAAGGCGATCGATGGGGGAGTCAGCGTTTTTGACCTTTCGGGGCGAGGGAGAAAACAGCTGTACCGGGAGATATTGCGGGACCAGAAGATAACCCTGACCAATTCTCATTTTTCCCATTATGGTTACCCGCTGTTCAAAGAAAGGAAGATCCCAAACGTCACCTTCATACACAATGTCTATGCATTTCTTAACAGCCGACAATTGAGCACTTTTATTCGATGTGATAAGTATGTGAACAAATATATTGCGGTATCAAACAATGCTGCACGTTATGCAACTGCCAAACTGGGAGTCGATCGGAGAAAAGTTGAGGTCATTCCCAACGGATTAGATATCGAAGAATACCAGCGGAAGAAAAGTCAGGCTCCTCTGATTTCCCGCACCGATTTCGGGGTTGGCGATGATGATTACCTGTTTCTCAACGTAGCTTCATATAATCTTCACAAGGGCCATTATCTCATGGCAGATGCAATGAAGAGGATCCTTCAAGTCAGGGATGATATTAAAATTCTCTGTATCGGAAACCCTGTTTTCCCACCCCATGTCGAAGGTCTCAAGGCATATCTGAAGGAACAGAAATTGGACAGGCACATCCGTATGCCCGGTTTCTATCCAAACGTGGAGTCATTTTATGACGTGGCCGATGCCTTTTTGCAGCCCTCCTTTATTGAAGGCTGGAGCATCGCGATGAATGAGGCAATGTTTTTCGGAAAACCCATGATCCTTACAAAGACGGGCGCGGCACCTGAGGTAATTCAGGGGAATGATATAGGGATTTTGATTGATAACGAGTATGGAGATATCCTGAACCTGGATTCCTCACTCCTGGACTCCCTGGCCTATCATCAGAGATCGTTTCATATTTCCGAGATGCTTGCAAGGACGATGATAGAATTCGCTGACAATAAGGAGCGCTGGAAAGCTGCGGGGGAAAGGGGAAACAAGAAGCTAATGGAACGATACGACATAAGGAAAATCATAGAGAGGTACGAGGCCTTTTTTTGGAACGTGATTTAGATCCGATGAACTGGAAAGCAAAATAGCAAAGCCCCGTTGAAATAAGAGAAACATTTGGGGGGGCAGGCAAATACCAATAAAATCCAAAGGCATCATTTGTTCGACATTTGATGCCTATCACCATAGAAATTTCTTTCCGCATTGAAAACAAAATCGTACCTAAGATCTATCATGAGGATTGAGGGGACATAAGAAAATGAATTTACTGAATCGGCTAGCCTCGGCAACCCGTTTTTATCTCTGTAATCACTTTGTGATGAAGGTGCCCGTATACTGGTTCAGACATTGCTACTTGAGAAGCTTTTGCGGCATTAGAATAGGGCACGATTCAAGTATTCATATGAACTGTTTCGTTACAGGCAGTAGCATTCGCATCGGTGATAATACGGTTATTAACCGGCAATGTTATCTGGATGGCCGTGTGAAATTAACGATAGGAAATAACATTAATATTTCGCATCAGGTATTGATACAGACGTTGACCCATGATCCCCAAAGCACTGACTTTGTCTGTAGAGAAGGTCCGGTTGTCATAGAAGACGATGCGTGGATAGGTGCCCGCGCTATTATACTGCCGGGAACCACGATTGGAAAGGGTACGGTGGTCGGGGCAGGAGCGGTCGTGACACATGATCTGCCACCATATAGCATTGCAGCAGGAGTCCCCGCAAGAGTAATCAATAAGAGGACCAAGGAACTTCGATACAAAACAAGGTACTTCCCGTTTTTTGATACGGATATTCAATGAAAGACCGATCTCCATTAAGAAGGACCATATCTCTGGCCCTGCGTATCAATTTCTATGTCGGATCAAGCGTCCGGATAACGAGAGAGTGGGGCCTGAGGGAATGCTTGCGCCGCGTGAAGGGTAAGATAGCTGCCACTGTCTTGGCAAAGAAAAATAGTAGACTTCTGAGCACCGTTGTGGGAACGCAATATGCCGAATTGCTGCCCGGGAAAGGTGAAGGCAAAAAGAATATTCTGGTTGTGGAGGCAAGAATGCTGATGCCGGACCGGGATTCAGGGTCATACCGGATGTGGAATATTCTGAATTTGCTTAAGGAAATCGGTTTCAACGTAACCTTTGCTGCATCGAACCTGGAATTTCGAGAGCCATATGTTTCAAGGCTCAGAGAACTGGGTGTCGAAGTCATTACCAGCAATGAGGTGCCTTCAATCGAGACTTATGTGCAACATGTGGGGCGACATTTTGATGCTGTTATCTTGAGCCGGGTAATAGTGGCCTCAAGGCTTGTTGACCAGGTAAGATCGTATGCTCCCAATGCACTGGTAATCTTTGATACTGTAGATCTGCATTTTTTGCGGGAACAGCGCCACGCCGCACTGCGGCCATCTCTGGCACTTTTGGACCAGGTCGAGTCGCGTCGAAGGGAGGAGATCTCTAATGCGAGAAAGGCTGACGTGACGCTGGTAGTCAGCCCGGAGGAAAAAAAGATCTTAACACAATTTGTGCCCGGA
>CAZEGG010000219.1:0-6358 GCA_964511755.1 uncultured Desulfobacteraceae bacterium
TCAACCGTATAACATCCGCAAGGGTCGACAAGATAACAACAGGAATTGTTCATCTGGCGATCCTCGCTCTTTTTCTTTTTGGTTCCTTTTTTTTCTTTTTTCTTATCCATAACGTCACCTCCCTGGCCTGGGAAGCCGAAGAACTTCCTTCATATTCGACTCTTGGAACCCCCGGCTTGACTGAGGGGCTGTTCAACCTCCGCAGCGAGATGTTGTCGCGGAATCACGGGGCCGGTCCATCCGTTTCACGGTCTGTCGAACAGTCACCTCCTGTTGTCTTATGCTTTATGATAAGCATCATTTTCGGGAGGCGCAACCGCAGGGTTACTCTGCTGCTGTCTTGTCCGTTTTACCGGCGCCCTCCTGGGCTGGAAGAAGAACTCAGCATGCAGGGGTTGCTAAGTACACTTATTCCTAGATACGATGTCGTGTTCTTCGTATGATTTCACCGCCCGCTTCTCATGAAAGCCGCAAAGACCGCAAAGTCAACCGCCTTTTCTTTTGCCGCTGAGACGCCGGCAAAAGAAAAAAGGGCGGAAAGGGAAAAAACTTTTCTTTGCGTACTCTGCGCCTTGCGGTAAACACAGCTTTTCAATTATGACATCGCATTCATGGATACATGCACTAATGTCTCAGAGTTTCTGCTCCGGGATTTCCAATTCCAGACCGAACGGACCCGTGAAACGATTGGTCAGGTTCGCAAGCGCTGCTGTCATGTTCAATTCGAGTATCTCGGCTTCCGTGAAGAATTTTTTCAATTCCTCAAAGTCGGTCTCAGACACATCCCAGGGTGTCCGTGTCAGCTTCTCCGCAAAAGTCAGTGCCGTTTTTTCCTTGGAGGTGAAATCGGCATCCTCGGGCCTTTTCAGTCCCTGCCAGTCTTTTTCCGTCAAACCCACTCGCTTGGAGTTCGCCAGGTGGTGTTGAAGGCAGTAATTGCATCTGTTCAACATGGACACGCGGATGTAGACCAGTTCGTAAATGCGTCGGTCGATCCCCTGGCCGACGCTCATGAAAAAGTCAATGAAAGTCTTGAGGATTTCCGGGCGATGTGCCAGCATCCTCTGTGAGTTCCTGGGCTTGCCCTTGAGCTTTACGTTGAAGATTTCCTGCGCCTCAGGAGAGAGGTGTTCATCGTCGACATATGAGATTCTTGCCATGGCCTTCCCTCTTTCTATTGGATTGTCGGATCGGCGCCTTTTGCCTGCGGTCCGGGTCTTTTCCGGAAAAGATCAATCCCGCAGCGGCGCATCATCAACTTCCCCACGAAGGGGAGTCATTCCCGGGAGATCGGCTTCTCCAGGTTTCCTGGGTTCACCGGTCACTTGTCGGCCTTCGCCCCGGCCAGCTTTCTGATACGGTCTTCATCTCGCCGGAGTTCCTCCGCATCTCCCTGGTGAACCACTTTCCCGTCGTCCAGGACGTACGCCCGGTCGGCAATCTGGAGGGCCATATGCGCATTCTGTTCGGCGAGCAGGATGGATACACTCTCTGTTTTGAGATCGGACAGGGTCTTGAACACCTCCTGCACGATTATAGGAGCCAGGCCTTGTGAGGGTTCGTCGAGCACCAGCAGGCGGGGATTGAGCAGCAGGGCACGTGCGATTGCCAGCATCTCCTGTTCGCCGCCCGAGAGATGCATCCCCCGTTGATTTTTTCGTTTTCCAAGGACTGGGAAGAGCTCGTAAATTTTTTCCAGGGAGTAGGCACCCGGCCGCTTGTCTGCGGTGGTGAGCAGGTTTTCGGCCACGGACAAATTGGGGAAGATATGGCGGCCTTCGGGAACGTAGCCCACTCCGAGCCCTGCGATCACGTGCGGGGGCCGTTGAGTGGTATTTTTGCCGAAAACGGATATCTCGCCCCGGCGCGGCGGCGTCAGTCCCATGATGCTCCGCAGGGTGGTGGTTTTGCCCGCGCCGTTGCGGCCCAGCAGCACGACAAGCTCTCCGGAGTTTACATCCAGGGTGACGCCGTGAAGGATGTGGCTCTTGCTGTAGAATGTATGGATTGATTCAACATGGAGCGGTAGTGTTGTCATGAATGAGCCTCCGCATCTGCTGCCCCGAGATAGGCGGTCTGCACCTTCTCATTGTTGGCTATTTCGTCCGGTGTTCCCTCCGTGAGCACGCTGCCGAAGTTGAGGACCGTTATGCGATGAGCCACACCGAAAACCACCTGCATGTCGTGCTCTATAAAGAGGATGGTCACCCCTTCTTTTTCCCACAGGTCCCGGATCAGCTGAACGGTGGCTTCGGTTTCCTCGTCGCCCATGCCCGCCGTCGGCTCATCCAGCATCAGGAGCCGGGCACCCAAAGAGAGTGCGAGGCCGATTTCCACGATACGCTGATCGCCGTGTGCCAGTTCGCCCACCAGCCGTTCCGCTTTGCCGTCCAATCCGAGTCGAGTCAACAGTTCTTCGGTCCGATGCCCCACCTGTGCGTGTCTGGCTCTGCTTACGAAGGGGAGGGCGTTCATGCGGTAGGAAGCCTCGACGCCCAGCCGAAAATTTTCCCGCACCGAAAGTTCTGGAAACACGTTGGGCACCTGAAAAGTTCGTGACAGGCCTCTTCGAACGCGCTTGTGCGCAGACAGGTGACTTATGTCACGGCCTTGAAACACAACGCTTCCCGTATCGGCACGAATCGCCCCGGAAATCAAATTGAAAAGCGTGGTCTTGCCGGCCCCGTTCGGTCCGATGATCGCCCGGATTTCGTTGGCCGCGATGGACAGGGAGACCGACCGCACTGCCAGCAGATGCCCGAAAGATTTGGAGAGGTTCTGTATTTCCAGGATGTCGTTCACGATCGCCTCCGGCTGAGAAAACCTGCAACACCTCGTGGGAAAAAGAGGACAAAGATAATGAATAGCCCGCCGAGGAAAATCATCCAGTTCGGGGTAATACTGCTCAGAAAATCCTGCAGTATTTTAAAGATGCCTGCCCCCAGGAGCGGCCCGTAGAAATTTCTCGTGCCCCCCAGAAATGCCATCATGACGATTTGACCGGAAGTAGTCCAGTACAACATGGTGGGGTCGGCAAAGTTGATCAGAAGACCCAACAACGCGCCGCCAAGGCTGGTGAACACCGCGGAGATCACGAAGGAGAGCCACAAATAGCGCTCCACGGAGATCCCCAGAAAGCGCGCCCGTCGCTCGTTCTCGCGCAATGCCAGAAAAGTCCGTCCAAGCGGCGAGCTGATGATCCGGCGCATGAGCATGACGGCAATCAGGAACAGGACCAGGGTGAAATAGTAAAATACGAGCTCGTTGTGCAACAGATCAATTGAAAGAGGTCCCAGGTGAATGGGTTGACGTGCGAAGCCGCGCAACCCGTCGTCACCACCGGTCACGGTGCGCCATTCGAATGCGATGAAATAAAACATCTGTCCGAATGCGATGGTCAGCATCGAAAAGTATATGCCGCGCAGGCGCGTTATCAGCGTTCCCAGCAATGCGGCGGCTATGGTGCCTGCCAGGGTGCCTATCAACACTGCAAGCAGCGTATTCGGCACAAGGAACTTGATGGTCAGTCCCGCTCCATAGGCGCCGATTCCCAGAAACGCGGCATGTCCGAAGGAAAGCGCCCCGGTGTAGCCGAGCAGGAAGTTGAACCCCATCGCGATCAATCCCCAAACCACCACGAATGTGGCCATGCTCTGGTAACTGCCCACAGCCTTCAGCAACTGGGGCAGGAAGAGGAGCAGGATAAAGATGAGGATATCGCCTTTTATGCCCAGAGACGGCAATCCTGACTTCAGTAATGGTATGGCTTTTAATCGTCCTTGATATTCACTTTCGGCCATTCTAGAGCGACCTCCCAGCCGCGCCTGGTCTATTCCAGGAATCCCTCCTGCCCGAAGAGTCCGCGGGGGCGGATCACCAAGGTGAGGGCTAAGAGAAAATAGATGGCGAACTCGCCGGCAGCCGGTGCAAACTGGCCTGCGAGCCCGGAGCAGATCCCGATCAGCAGCCCGCCCACGAAACTCCCCAGCAGGCTGCCCACTCCTCCAATAATAATGGCTACAAAACTGGGCATAATGAGATTGTTGCCCATGGTCGGCGTCAGTCCGAGTTGCCCGGCGGCCAGAACACCCGCCAGGCCGGCCACAAGGGTACCTATTCCGAAGGAAAGCGTGTAGAGGCGCGATACGTTGGTACCCAGTGCGTTCAGGGTTTCGCTGTCCAATACCGCGGCCCGCATGTGAATTCCCACGCGAGTCCGGGCCATGAAGAGGTACAGCAGGAGTCCGCAGACCAAAGCGGTCAGGATCAGAAATATACGATACTTGGTGATGAAGAAGAACCCCGTTCCCGGCAGCAGTGATTTCATGAGAACGTCCGGTACGTGGAACGGCATGCCGAGTGTTCCATAAATCATTCGGATGGCTTCTTCAAAGACCAGTGCCAGCCCGAACGTGAGCAGAAGACTGTCGAGAGGGTCGCGATGATAAAGCCGCCGTACAATGGAGCTCTCAATCAGGATTCCCACCACCGCCGTCAGGATCGGGGCTGCCAACAGGGCTCCCCAGAACCCGAGGAACGGGTAGAGGGTGTAGGCCAGGTAAGCCCCGATTACGAGAAAGCCGCCGTGGGCCAGGTTGATCACTCGCGTCAGATTGAGAATCAGCGAGAGACCTAACGCCATCAAACCGTAAAATATACCGACAATCGCTCCGTTGATCAGTTGAAATGCCAAGAGTGTCAACATCGGTCTGCCTCAATATCTTTTCGTTCCTGTCGCCCACCCAGGGTCTGCCGGAGCAAGGCACCCGTGGTGGGGGTGCCTTGCCGCCGACAGTATCCTACGGTCATCGAACGTGGTGCGCCCTCCATTTATCCATGCCCTTGGGTGCGACCGGAAGGGCGCAATCGGTCACTGGGGAGAGAAGACACAATGTTATTGGGCCGGATAATTGATCATGCAGCCGCCCGCAGAGACAGGCAGTGCTGCCTGGTCACCCGGCACCACACGTGTGACACGGAACAGGTTGGGATCGTTTTGCTTCGTGTTTGGACGGTCTTCGCCTACATAAACACTGCCCATCAGCTGGTGATCGCCGGCGCGGTAGTACACCCTGTGGGGTTCCATGGCCACATCCGGAGGCACAGTCCAACCTTCCAGAGCCTTGGCCAGTTTGACGGCGTCCAGGGTCTTTTCTTGATTCGAAATGAGGGCGACTGTCTTGATCGCCAGGTAGCCGAACCAGTTGCGGGCGGTGGCCACATGGTGGTAACGTTTCAGGATCTTGTCGGAAAAGACCTTGGCCGCAGGTACGTTCGGTTGGTCGTAATACCACTCAAAGGTCCACCAGCCAAGCCGTGCTGCCGGCGGTAGTGCGTGGACGCCTTCCCATTCGTTCAAGCCGCCCGCGATCGCCATCTTCTTGTTTAGGCCGAATTGGACAATCTGCTTGATAGCATTGACCGCGTCATGCCCCGCCTGAAGGACCAGGAGAACATCGGGTTTTGCAGCACCGGCTTTGACCAGGGTGGCCGAGAAGTCCGTCGCGCCCAGCGGGATGCGGTCCGCACCGACGATGGTGCCGCCCAGGTCCTTGTTGACTTTCTCGAAGCCCGCCTGCAGGCTCCACCCGTAAGCATAGTCAGGTGTCATGATATACCATCTCTTGCCGAACTTATCGGCGAGGAATTTGCCGATCGACCTTGCCTGCATCATGGTCGTCGTGGGGATGCGAAAGACATTCCAGTTGCAGTCCTTACCGGTGATGGAATCCGAATGTCCCCCGGTGACGATGTGAAGGATGTTGCTCTGCCTGGCAACCTGGGCCAGGGCGAGGGAAACGCCGGAAGACACCGATCCGAACGTAAAATTCACCTTGTCTTTCTCGATGAGCTTGCGGATCTTCTGTGTGCCCACATCGGTCTTGGCTTCCGTGTCCTCCACAAACAGCTTGACAGGACGTCCGAGTATGCCCCCGGACGCGTTCACCTCGTGGACGGCGAGCTTGGCGCCTTCCACCTCGCTGTTCCCGATATCCGCGTAGGTACCGGAAAGCGGGGCCAGATAGCCCAAACGTACCGGTTCGCCTTTCGTAGCGGCAAAGGCATTCGATCCGGATACCGCCATGAACAGCACAGCAGCAAAAATGCTTAGGGTAACGAGAATGGTGCGTTTCATTTTTCTTCCTCCTTCCAGGGATGCTATGGGTTTGTGGCATTTTCGGCGCTGGAAGCCCATCCCGGGCAGAGATCAGACACTTTTGAAGAGCCTCGACCTTCTCATGATGTCCTTTCCCATCCGGACTTGAACACTCAGCACCGTACTTTCTGGCAATGCGGTCCTGGCACTGGTCGGAACCCGTCCATTACCTTATTGCCGGTATCGATCGGAGCCTAGCCC
>CAZEGG010000220.1:0-6335 GCA_964511755.1 uncultured Desulfobacteraceae bacterium
CCCGCAGATTGACGATGAGATTGTGAAAAATAGCCATTTATGGATGGAAACTAGAGAATTCTTGAAAATGGTTTTATGATCGTATAGAGTGACTTTTCGAAGTCCGCAAGAGAAGCAGGAGTCTGAATGGATCCCTTATTGATAAAAATGGCCATCGGAGGCCTGGTGCTCTTGGGCTGTATCGGCCTCTTCTTCGGGATAGGGCTCGCCTTGGCCGCCCACAAATTCGCCGTGCAGGTGAACCCCAGGGTAGAGGAAGTCCTTGAGGTGCTGGCGGGCGCCCAGTGAGGGGGTTGCGGCTTCGCTGGATGTGAAGCGTATGCTGAAGCGGTAGTCAATGACCCCGATGTCCCTCCCAACCTCTGTTTCCCGGGCAAGGAGGAAACAGCGAAAAACGTAGCCAGGATTACCGGGAAACAAATGGCAGCCGTGGAAGACCTGGTAGCCGTTCCCCGGTGTTCACGGATAGAGGGCGGCGTCCGCGAAAAACAGCAGTACCTTGGGTACCGGACCTGCGCAGCGGCCGACCTGGCGTTTGGAGGGCCGATGGCGTGTCAGTACGCGTGCGAGGGCTTCGGTGACTGTGCCGCTGCCTGTCCGTTCGATGCCATCACCATGGTTGACAATTTCCCGATCGTGGACCCTGATCTGTGTGTCGGCTGCGGTACCTGTGTCCGTACCTGCCCGAAGGAAATCATCGAGCTGGTTCCCATGAAGGCCAGGGTATTTGTACCCTGTTCGAGCAAAGACGCCGGCAAGGCGGTAAAGTCTCTCTGCAGCGTGGGCTGTATTTCCTGCAGGATGTGCGTCAAATCGTGCCCCGCCGAAGCAGTCACCATGGAGAACAACATTATACGGGTCGATTACAACAAGTGTACGGAATACGGCCCGGACTGCGGAGAGATCTGTGTGGAAAAATGCCCGACAAGCATTTTCAGGTACTTTTCCCTTTCCGGAAAAAAGGCCGAAAAAGAAAGCGCAGCTGCTGCTGCATAGTGAGGAAATCACTTCCGGAGCGCCTGTCTCATGGGCCCCGAGAAGGAGCGGAGGAGTAACAAATGATAAAGCGAGATAATCTATCCCAGGAAACCGGCGACCTGAACAGAAGATCCTTCCTGAAACTGTCCGGTTTGCTCGGTGTCGGCCTGGCAGCGGGGGCCATGGTTCCCCTGACGGCCGAGGCGGTAAAGTTCAATCGCAAGACGTATAAGGTCTCCAGGATGAGACTGGCCATGGGGACTTTTGTTTCCATGACCCTGATTCATCCCTCCCGGGATGAGGCGGAACAGGCCATGAGTCTCGCCTTTGGAGAAATCGACCGGCTGTCCGGACTCATGAACCGCTTCAAGGGCGCTACCGCCGTCGGCGAATTAAACAAGGAAGGCAGACTCAACGGAGCTCCCCCGGAGATGGTGAGCGTAGTGAGAGATGCGCTTGCCTTTTATGGCGTCACCAGGGGCGCTTTTGACATCTCTGTGGCCCCGGTTGTGGATCTCTTTAAAAATAGTCTTGAAAGCGGCGCCAAACTCCCGCCGACGGATGCTGAAATAGATAAGCTGCTTGCCCGCGTGGACGCCGGTTCCGTCGTGGTTGAAGGGCGGAATATCCATTTCAGAAAACCGGGCATGGCGATCACCCTGGATGGTATAGCCAAAGGATACATTGTGGACCGTGCCGCAGAAATGCTCGCCAAAAACAATATCAAGAATTTCCTTATCAATGCCGGAGGAGATATCAGGACCAAAGGAGAGAGAGAGGATCGAAAGCCCTGGACCATAGCCATCCAGGATCCCAAGAAGCAAGGACACTATCCGGATATCATCCAGATGTGCAACGGGGCTGTTGCCACTTCAGGCGACTACGAAGTGTATTATGACCGGGAAAAGATGTTCTTTCACATCGTGAACCCGAGAACAGGAATGTCGCCTCATGACGATTCCAGCGTTTCCATTACCGCCCCGACCACAATGGAAGCGGATGCCCTGTCCACGAGCGTCTTTGTGATGGAGCCGGTGGAAAAGGGGATCCGGTTCATCGATTCCTTACCCGGGTACGAATGCCTGGTAGTATCAACAAAGGGAAGGATAAATAAATCTAAGGGGTGGAAGAGCGCTGCCATATAGTCTTTTCGATCTCTCTAACCAAAGGCCGTAAAGAGGGAGGGTGAATTGCCGATACAGGCACCCCTCCCGTTCTCTTTTGCAGCGCCTTTATCTCCACGCCGTCCAGACGGTCCATTTTGTTCAAAACAAGCAGGGCGGGGATCCGCCGAAGTTCGAGCTTCCTCAAAATCTCTTCGACGGTCTTTGTCTCTTCCTCCATTCGTTCGCTCGACGCGTCGACCACGTGGAGGAGGAGATCGGCATCATCGAGTTCCTCGAGTGTTGCCGCAAATGCCTCCATCAGACTCTTGGGAAGGTCGCGAATAAATCCCACCGTATCCGTGATGATGGCTTCCCTTTCCCGGGGAAATCGCAGTCGCCGGCTGCTCGGATCCAGTGTCTCAAAAAGCCTTTTTCCGGTACCCACGTCGCTCCCGGTAAGGGCATTCAGGAGCGTTGACTTGCCGGCGTTCGTGTACCCGACAATGGAAATCACCGGAAGCCCGCGCCTGTTCCGCAACTGTCTCCGTCCCTGCCTCTGACGGCTGATATCTTTCAACTCACGGTTCAGCCTGGCAATACGTGCGTACACCCGGCGTCGATTGATTTCCAGTTTTGTCTCACCGGGCCCCCTCCCCCCTATTCCCCCGGTGAGTCTGGACATGGCCGTATTCTTGGTGGCAAGGCGTGGGACCAGGTACTTGAGCTGTGCCAGTTCAACCTGTATCTTCCCTTCCCTGGTCACTGCACGCCTGGCGAAAATGTCCAGGATAAGCTGGCTTCGATCAATGATGCGGAGTTCGGTAAAATCGGTTAAATTCTTTACCTGCGCAGGGCTCAATTCCTGATTGAATATGAGCAGATCAGAGCCTGTCTGCAAGCAGTGCAAAACCAGCTCGCTCAACCTGCCCTTCCCCATCAGGTAGCGGGGGTCCACCCGTTTGACCCGTTGAATCACCTTGTCGATGACCTCTATTTCATTGGACACGGCCAGACTTTCGAGCTCGCTGAGAGACTCCTCCTCAAACCATTTGGCGCCTGACGTAATCCCCACCAGAAGGGCCCTGTCTCCTGCTTCCAGAGAGGGTCCGACCCGCTTCCTGCTCAGTTCCCCTTCGAGGGACTGGATAAATGCAACGAAGTCCAGAGAGAGACGGCCGATATCCGGGACCCGTTCCACGGTGAAGCCCTTCCCGTCCCGATCGCCGGGCAGAAGATGCGCATAGCTGACCGCGCGGGGCAGTCCCTCCTGATCCATTTCGATGCACGCCATGAGATCGAGACCGATCAAGACCAGATCGGTGATATCCTCAGTGGACAGAGGCTCTCCTTCAAGGTGGGTGTGAACGCAGCGCAAGCCCCTGAGGCGGCCGATCCCGACCCGGTACGTCTCCAAGTCCGGGATCCAGATCCGCCGGTTGTTCCCCACCAGGACATAGACTACGTCACCTTTTCGATTTATGAGAAGACCGACCTGGCGTTTGATTTCCCTGGATATTGCGGATAGCTGGCGTGCCAGTTCATGGGAAATGATCTGGGAAGGGGCCACTCTCCTGCGGTAGAGATTTTGAAGTCTCTTTTGCTGACTTGCTTTCAGGCCGCTTGTTTTCCCGTAAATCCTGTTAATAGCTGGGTGCCTCTGCGTCCTCTTCAATATAGTCTTTGAAGAGCGTCAGTTCCTTTAAAAAGGTGAGCTTGAAATATCCCGTGGGACCATTTCTCTGTTTGGCCACAATGATCTCCGCAATATTTCTGGTTTCTTCCGAGGCAGGATGGTAGACTTCGTCCCGGTAAATAAACACAATCACGTCCGCATCCTGCTCAATTGCCCCGCTTTCCCGGAGATCCGCCAGTTGCGGCCGTTTGTTGGGGCGGTCTTCCACTTTTCTGTTGAGCTGGGAAAGGGCAAGGACGGGTACGTTCAGGTCTTTGGCAAGGGCCTTGAGTGCCCGGGAAATCTCTGAGATCTCAAGTTGTCTCGACTCGGCCGATCTTCTCCCCTGGAGCAACTGGAGATAATCCACGATAACCATTCCAAGATCTTGCCGCTTCATCAGGCGCCGGCACTTCGCCTTCATCTCCAGAACCCCGATTCCGGAGCTGTCATCAATGAAAATAGGGAGTTCGGCCAGGTGGTTCGCAGAGTGGGTCAAGCGCTCCCAATCGTCATCCCTCAAGTGCCCGGTTCGCAATTTGGTCGCGTTGATTCCCGCATCGAACCCCAGCAGCCGGATACCCAACTGGAGCTTGGACATCTCGAGAGAGAAGATTGCGACGGCCTTGCCGGTCGTCTCTGCAGCACTGTGACCGATGTTCAGGGCCAGAGCTGTTTTTCCCATACTCGGCCTGCCGGCAATGATAATCACATCGGAGGGCTGCAAGCCCGCGGTAAGCCTGTCAAAATCTCTGAATCCGCTGGGGATTCCCGTCACGTATCCTTCGACTTCCGCGATGTTTTCAAGCTTTTTGAAACTTCCGGTGATGACTTCCTGAAGGCTGTAGAAGCCCTCTTTGATCCGTTGCTCCGCAATCTCAAAAATAGACTGCTCGGCCGTGTCCAGGAGCTCATCTGTCTCCTTCCAGGGCTCGAAACAGGATTCGGAAATCACAGAGCACTCACGGATAAGCTTCCGCCTGATGGACAGGTCTTTGATTATTCCCGCATGATGAACGGCCCCCGCAGACGTGGAAACCGCCTCGACCAGGGAAGCGAGATAGTCGTTTCCGCCGGCTGTTTCCAGTCTTTTTTTCCTCTCCAGCACCTGCGAAAGAGTTATGATATCGATGGGTTCTCCGGAATTATATAATTCCAGCATTCCCTCAAATATCGCCTCGTGTGCTTCCCGGTAGAAATCGTCGGGTGCAAGGAGATCCATGACCTGGTTCATGGCATCGTTGTTTATGAGTACGCCCCCAAGAACAGCCTGTTCGGCTTGAATGTTGCTTGGAGGCACCTTCATGGGCGAAACAACGGCGTTTTGTTTTTCTCTGGCCATGTGTTTCCGTTCTCTCCGGAACTCCCTGCCCTTATGCTCCGCTAGGGACGGCTCTCCCCTTCACTCTCTTTTTCCGGAGATACCACAACCTTGATGGAAGCGGTCACTTCGGGATAGACTCTCACAGGTACCTCAAATTCACCCAGAATCTTGATGGGTTTATCCAGTAGAATCTTTCTCCGATCGACTACGATTCCCTGATTTTCCAGCTCCGCGGCAATATCCATACTTGTCACCGAACCGTACAGCTTCCCTTCTTCGCCGGCCTTCTGTGTCAGCTCAATCAGAATGTCGGACATTTTTTCCTTCAGTTGTTCCGCTTGCTCCTTGGCCTTCAGTCTTCTGAGCTCGATCTTTTTTCTCCGCAGTTCAAGAGATTTCACGTTCTGCGGTGTGGCCTCAAAGGCCATGCCCCTTGGGATCAAGTAGTTCCTGGCGTATCCGTCGGCAACCCTTAAGATATCTCCCTCGAGACCCAGTTCATCCAGATCTTGTAATAGTATAATCTCCATAAAAACCCCTCCATCTAAGAATCAGGCATCAAGCGTCTTGTGTATCTTTCTAAAATCTATCCATTGATCAAAAATACCGCCCAGGCAAACAAGGAGCAAGAAGATCTGTTGGAAAAACAGAAGCAGGTATATTGCGGCTCGCATCCATGTCGGCACGTGATACTTATTCAAGAAAAACAGAAGAATGGAAACGCCCTGAAACAAGTAGACAGTCATCAGAACGATAAGGCCGTTGAGCGCTATCAACCTTACACCGCCCGAGGGAAAAAATAAAGAAAAACCGGTGGCGATAAGTCCCCAGACGAGTAGTTCAGGCGCCTGCCATCGATCAGCGTGCTCAAAGGGAGGATACTCAAGTTGAGCCCTCTGGAGTAT
Source organism: uncultured Desulfobacteraceae bacterium (assembly GCA_964511755.1). Lineage (GTDB taxonomy): Bacteria > Desulfobacterota > DSM-4660 > Desulfatiglandales > Desulfatiglandaceae > B46-G9. The sequence continues at coordinate 5,986 of CAZEGG010000220.1, forward strand.
CCTGCGTCCGAGCAGCACATTTATCCAGACCACGAATGCTGAACCGACTACCAAGAGAGCCGGATAGACCCGGACGATGGTATCGATGATCGCCTTTCCGTAGTTCCGTATTTCAAGGGCCTTTTCTTTTTCAAGGCCCATTTGTCCATACATGCCCAGGGCCGCGTTGAGGTTGCTCTTCAGATACGACTGCACCACTTCGAAGGGGCCCATGTGCCTGACAATCCCGACAAACAAAAGGCACAGCATGCCCATGATGAGCATGCACACCGTACCAAGTGACAGGGTGTATCCGAGGGAAAACCGTCTTCTGAAGAGCTCTGAAAGGGCCAGGCCAAGGACAGAAAACT
>CAZEGG010000221.1:0-6321 GCA_964511755.1 uncultured Desulfobacteraceae bacterium
CTGTTTTCCAGCGGTTTCAGATCATTCCAGGAACCGAATGCTTCATCATAGAGCCCCGCTATCTCTCTGCGCCTTTTCAGAAAGAACGGCATCTTTTCAAGCTGGCTGAGACCCAAAGCACACTGGAGATCCGTTATCCGGTAGTTGTAGCCCAGATCGGTCATTTCATAATACCAAGTCCCTTGTCTAGCGCGGCCGGCATGATCGGAGTCGATACCGTGATTGCGAAACCGCCGCATTTTTTCGGCCAGACCGGGATCGTCCGTGGTGATCATACCGCCTTCTCCCGTGGTAATATGTTTGACCGGATGAAAGCTGAAAACGGTAAGATCGGCAAGCGTTCCCGCTTTTTTCTCTTTATATTGAGCTCCAAGCGCATGGCACGCATCAGCCGCCAAAACAAGGTCATATTTTTCGGCAATAGCCCGCAGTGCATCATAATCACACGGCTGCCCGGCGTAATCCACAGCGATAATAGCCTTCGTGCGAGAGGTGATTTTTTCCTCCACGATCCGTGGATTCAGCAGGAGTGTGTTCTCCTCAACGTCGCTAAAAACAGGGGTTCCTCCTTGAAAAACCACCGCATTGACAGTGGCAACAAAAGTCATTGGAGGCACGATCACCTCATCTCCCGGACCGATGTCCACCGCATACATGGCGGCGTGCAGGGCCGCAGTCCCACTCGAGACAGCCACCGCGTACCTCGCACCAACGAAATCGGCAAAGGTCTGCTCGAATTCTTCCACCCTGGGACCGGTCGTCAGCCAGTCGGAACGCATGACCTCGATTACGGCCTCTATGTCATCTTCATCAATCAGCTGCCGTGCATACGGGATGGCCGGATATTTTGGCCCTCTCTTCCCGGAGAAGTTGAAATCAGGTCTTGATCGCAGATTATGACAAGTGCTCATACACGATGTTCCTCAAGTCCTCGACACCCATCCAGTGATCATTCTCCTTGCTCGTGTAATGAAAACCATCCGGGAGTTTCTTTCCGCTCCGGTAGTTTTCTCTTTTCCACCAGGAAAGCTGGGGCATGATCACATAGATGCCGTTATAGCTTACGGTGTTTCTTCCCTCTTCTTCGGTAACAAGGATCTCGTGAAGCTTTTCTCCAGGCCTGATCCCAATCTCCTCTATCTTGCAGTCCGGAGCGACAGCTTTTGCCAGGTCTACGATTTTCATGCTGGGGATCCTGGGCACAAATATTTCACCGCCTTGCATAGGGACAAGGGCAGCCACGACCAACTCCACGGCCTGGTCAAGGGTTATCCAGAACCTGGTCATTCGCTCATCGGTTACCGTTATTTTCCCGTTTTTTTTCTGTTCGTTGAACAAGGGAATGACACTTCCCCTGCTCCCGATGACATTGCCGTATCTGACGCAGGAAAAACGAGGTTCCCGCCCGCCTGAATAGGCGTTGCCCTGTACAAAGAGCTTCTCGGCACAGAGTTTGGTGGCCCCGTAGAGATTGACCGGATTCACCGCCTTGTCCGTGCTGAGTGCCACAACTTTTTTCACGCCGGCGTCGATTGCCGCGTCTATGACATTCTGCGCTCCGTGTATGTTGGTCTTTACCGCCTCAATAGGATTGTATTCGCAGGCGGGTACCTGCTTCAACGCAGCTGCGTGAATAACAATATCGGTTCGTTCCATGGCCCGCCGAAGACGATCCACGTCTCTTACGTCACCTATGAAATATCTGAGCCCTTCTTCGCCAAATTTTTGACGCATTTCAAACTGCTTCAGTTCATCTCGGCTGTAAATTCTTATGACTTTGGGATGATATTTCTTGCGCATCACCTTACAGAAATGCTTTCCAAAAGAACCCGTTCCACCGGTGAGCAGGATCGTTTGGCTCTTCCAATCTATGTTTGATTCCGGATGGTTACCAACGTGATCTATCGATTTCACATGACCGGCGGAATTATTGTCTTCCAGAGACGTGTCTTTCTTCACAGGAGACTCCATCTTATCAATAGTTGGCTTTATACCCGCGATCCCGTAACAGACATCCAAAGCCTGGCCTTGTTAGAGGCATGCGTCTGCAAGTTCTCAAATTCACCACGGTTAAATAGCAAGACATATGCCAAAGGAACCCCGATAGCTTTGCGTAAGAATGATTCCTGGCATATCTCTTGCTTTGTGTTTCTTGAGCAGCATCGTGGTTCGTCGAATAGACCGGGGAGCTTGGCTTTCTTTCTCGGAATTCATCAACGTTTGGTAAGCCGGACAGGTTGAATATGAGAGAAACAAAAGAGTTCTTGCTGAAAAACATGGCCATCATTGAACAGCGCTGGCCGAACATCCGAAACATGTTAGAAGAAGCCTCGGAACTGCAAGATGCATACCTGGATAAAGACGTACCGCATCCAACACTTATCATTGACGGGATTCATTTAAGCAGTGGATACAATCCATTATCCGAAGCCCGGTTACAGGCCTCCCTCGTTCCGGAGGGAAGTGCATGTGCCTGGGTATACGGTATGGGGAATGGGCATCTGCCTCGCGCCCTGTTAGAACGTCACGAAATCGAAAGACTTGTTGTCGTCCTTATGAATACAGCGGTAGCCGAACAAAGTCTTGGATATATTGATCAGAGTGACTGGCTCTCGGATTCCAGAGTCGAACTTGTGACGGCGGAAAACGAAGAGGATATCCATTTTCCATTTGGGGCCGTTCCGTCCTGCTTACAGCTTGCGTCGGATTCTGCGGCAAGACTGAGGGATCTCGTTTTTCTGGAACTCGCCACTCCATATATTCAGGCAAGGCATAAAGCGCAGGATGGAGACAGGATTCAACGACTGAGAGAAAACTTGGATCTCATTCGGTCTGACGGTGATGTGGCTGAACTCTTCGGCACAAAACAAGGAGAGACGATCATAGTGGCTGCGGCAGGCCCCACACTTGATTCTCAGTACGAATGGCTGTCGGAACAACATGGAGAACATATTCTCATTGCTGCTGACGCAGCACTGAAGCCACTGGTTGAGGCTGGAATTTTCCCGGATGTCGTGGTCACCATTGATCCATATCGTGAAGGTATCCATCGCTTCTTCAGCTCGATACAATTGGATGTCCTCCATGACAAATTTCTGGTCTATTTTCCGGTGGTGCATAGAGATGTTCTGAAGCTCTGGGCGGGTCGACGACTGGTCTCCTATTCGGGTTCCGCTTTCTATAAGGAGTTCCGCGAGCAGTATCCCAAAGGCATGCTGTTCTCGTCCGGCAGTGTTGTCCATCCTTCTGTGGATCTTGCTGTCAGAATGGGAGCTGCCCGCATAGCCTTGCTTGGAGTTGACCTGTCCTTTCCCGGCGGCAACAGCCATGTCGCCGGATCTCCGGCCTTCGGCGAACGGATGGAAGACCCAGGTTCTCATTGGGTGCTTAACGGTCATGGGATAAGAGTTCCGACTGCTGCAAATCTGCGCGGGTATCTGCGCGATCTGGAAAGATACATTGCTAAATGCCCTTCCGTGCAGTTCATCAATGGCAGCAGGGAAGGAGCCTTTATTCAGGGCACATCATATATGGAGCAAACTGACGATGGAAAATTCAGAACTGCTATGCCTTGAGGCATTGAAGGCCACGGCTGCTGCTTTCAGGTTGGGAATGGAGGCGCAGGCAAGTGAGAACCTTGTTGAGCTCATTGATCTTCTCACACCGTTGGTGCAGAATCCCGTTCATCCATACCGTGAGAAAATGAACACGGTGCTGGCTGAACTCCTTGCCGCTCAATCGCGAAAGGACTATCTGTATGCAGCTGATCTAGCGGAATATGAACTGTCAAAATCGCTCATACGCGGTAAAAGAGGAAATGCACTTCATGAGAGACGATAATGTGATATTCGGTCCGTTTGTGACAAACAAATTTGGTGATCGCTATCTTCACGAAGTAAATCGTTCGGCATTCAACAACGTGGGTTCCGACGCACTTTTCGGGCAAGTCTACGCCGACAGGCTTTTTCAGGAGGATACGCTGAATATCGTCATAGGAACGGACTCCGGAATTCTACCCGATTATGTTGCAAAACGCGGGGTTCCGGACGGCTCACGCTTTCTGTTCATTGAACTTCCGGCAGTTCTAGACCGCATCAAGGATTCAACGGTCTTGCATTTGAAAAATCAGCCAATTGGGTTCACCATATACAATAACTGGAAAAAGGAAGTAGAAAAGCATCATTTGACAGATTACATCTGCATCAACAAATTTAGATTGCACCAATCAGTAGGTACAATGGACGCCAATATCGCCGCGTACCGCGAACTCTACTGGACGGTTTCCGAGGAATTGACCGGCATCGCGTGGAGAACCCGGGCAGACTTGGGGATCCAGAGCTTTGTGATGCGGCAACTGGAAAATCTGGCGGAAAACCATCACTCGAGTCTCTGTCTGAAAAATACGTTCAGAGGGAAGACAGCGGTCCTGCTGGGAGGAGGACCATCACTGGACAACATCATTCCCTGGCTCAAATCCAATTGCGATCGGGTTGTGGTCATTGCGGTGTCGAGAATCTGCCGGCGCTTGCTGGAATGCGGTCTGACGCCCCACATGGTATTTTCAGTAGATCCGCAACCCATAAGTTTTGACATCAGTAAGGAACTCTTCCATTTTCGACGGAACACCCTGTTTGTACATACCTATCACGTTTCGCCGCCATTGCTGGCACAGTGGCAGGGAAAAAGCGTTTTCTCGGGCCCTCGTTTTCCGTGGGAGACGCGCTTGAACGTGGACACTCTCCCCGCGGCCGGGCCGACAGTCACGAATACGGCGCTTGCCTCAGCAGTCGCCATGGGATTTTCCCAGGTATTGCTTGCGGGAGTTGATCTCTGCCTCAGCAAAGAGGGATTTAGCCATGCCCAGGGGAGTGATGAACACCAAGCCGGCCCTCGACTGGGGCAAATGGGTGCCCAAGTAGAGACCTATGGCGGCTGGATGACCGACACGAGACCGGATTACGCAGCCGCCATGCGCATAATTGACTTCCAGGCTGCTCAGGCACTGGAAAAAGGATGCAGGGTAATAAATACCGCACCCGGCGCCGCGAAGGTTCCCAACATCAGCTATGCGCATCCGGATGAAATTGCCATAGAACCACTCGAGAAATCACCCGGAGAAGTTATTGCCGGTGTCTTACCTGCAGACAGCAGCGAAAAGCGCATTGCCCACTATCGTGCCATGCTGGATGAAGTGGCGCATGCAAGAAGTGCCATGCGAAAAATCAGGAACCTGGCTGAAGAAGGGATCAAATGCGCTGATCGCCTTGCAGGTTCCCGGAGGGGGGAAGTGGATACCGGGTACTACAGGCGAATGAATAAGATCGAAAAGGCATTGAACAAAAAATACAGGAAATTCGTCCCGTTGGTAAAACAGTTCGGCATTCGGAACTTCCTTCGCATTATTCGCCCCGGCGAGGAAAACAGGTACATAGAGGATGCGGATCGGGTCAATAGGTTGGGAATCTATTACAAGACGTACGTGAACAGCACGAAGAAACTGATAGGGTTGATCGAAGATGCTGAGCAGCGTCTTCGCGCGAGATTGGAAGAAGAGCAGGAAGAGCCTGATATAGACCTTCTGCTACACCAGTGGAAAAAGGATCACCAGCCCGGAAGATATCTTGTTTGGAGAGCGCGTAACCCCGCTGCCGAGAGACCAGCCGTTGCGTCTCATGGGAAAGCCCTGCTGCACCTTGAGGGTGAATTCCAGAAGATTGTCGAGGAAAAGAACACACCGCACATGCGCCTGATGAGAAAGAAGATCAGCCTTTCAGGGGTAAGGAGCAAGGCCTCAACTCTATTCCAGAAACAGGACCTCCATGAAATGGAACGGCTGGAGGAAAAGCTGACCCACAATGCCGGCCCGAAGGCCCAAAGACTTCTAAGCCTCACCCGGGGGTATCTGGCAGAACTCCGTGAAAACAGGGAGGCCGCCTTGGGAGCTTACCAGGAACTCGTCTCCGAAAAAACCGATGAAGGCGTTCTGGAAGACGCCTTGAGGCGGATTGCCTCTATCTGCATTGATAATCGCGATACTGAAAATGCCGTGGCAGCCCTTCAGTGCCTTGCGCAACTTTCCCTGAGCTATGCGCCCCAATACGCAGAGATGCTCAGATTGACCGGAGACGGGCAAGCTGCCGCAGAAGTCTACAGCGACTATTTGCGGAAAGTCCCCGATGACTTGGGAACCATGCTGAAACTTGGGAAGCTTTATAGGGACATGCATGCCGACGAAGCCGCACGAATGGCCTTTAACTACGTTCTTGAGCGTGACCCGGAAAACGGCGCTGCAAAGGCTATGCTGCGAAGCTGACTACTGGT
>CAZEGG010000222.1:0-6282 GCA_964511755.1 uncultured Desulfobacteraceae bacterium
ATCCGGAAACAGAAGAACGGGCAAGAAAAATAAGACTGCTTATGCTGGATGTAGATGGTGTCTTGACAGACGGGATTATCTCTCTATCCTCGGGAGGCAGTGAGACAAAGTCATTTCACGTCAGGGACGGCTATGGCATGAGGTGTCTGATGGAGAGCGGCATCCAGGTGGCGCTCATCTCGGGCCGGAAATCCGGGGCGGTTGAACACCGGGCAAGGGAACTCGGGATCGAGATGGTGTTTCAGGGGGTACGGGATAAGGCGGCTGTGTGCAGGGAAATAGCGGCGCGGACTGCATTGAAAAAATCAGAAATCGCCAGTATTGGAGATGACCTCCCGGACTTGCCGTTGTTCGCGTCTTCCGGAGTTCGCGTTGCTGTTGCCGATGCTGCCGGAGAGGTCCTTGAAATAGCTGATGCTGTCACCGACAAAAGAGGTGGACATGGGGCTGTTCGGGAAGTATGTGAGTGGATACTCAAACTGCAGGGAAAGTGGCCCCGGGCCATCGGGCAAAGCACCGGAAAATAGTCTTTACATACCAAATGAGGCCTTGATATAATCGTTCATGTTCATGGCTCATTTTTTCAAGAGACACTGGCCCCTTATGGGTGTGGGCCTATTGCTGGTGCTTGTCGGGATCTATGTATTGAGGTCCGGGAAGGAGTTGTTCCATGATTCTGTGCTGGAACAGGTGGTTTCCGGACAGGGCATCAACCTGAAAGACATTCACTATACGCAGGACGACCCCGCAAAAGGCATCAGGTGGGTGCTCGACGCAGACGAAGTTCATTTTTCCGAGGACAGGCAGAACATTTTTTTCCGCGGCTTTCATTTGAAAGTCCTGCCTTCCGGGAGACCTGCTCTTCAGCTCACTGGAGACAACGGCGAATATTCGAGGGCAACCGGGAAGGCAAAACTCTGGGGGAATCTGAAGGGGAAGTCTCAGGACGGATATAGGATTGTGACCGAAAGTATGCTGTTTGATGAAAAAAATGGGGTGTTAACGAATGACAAGCCGGTTCAATTATTCGGCTCTTTTTTTTCTATATCCGGGACAGGAATGTTTGTGGATCTCAGAAAGGAGACGATGAAAATTCTTTCTCAGGTTACGACCATAGTACGAGAGGGGGCTGCTGAAAGATGACAAACCCGAAAGCATTTTGTTTCCTGGTATTGTTCTCGGTCCTCCCGGGTTTCATTTTTCCAATTGCCTGTCACGCGGCAGCAGAGGAAAGCAGCGGGAAAAACGCAACTCCGAAACCCATTGTCATCGAGTCGAAAACCCTGGAAGTAGACAATCAAAAGAGAATCGTTACCTTTACCGGAAGCGTGAATGCGAAAAAGGACGATTTTGTAGTGGATTGTCAGAAAATGTTGGTGTATTACCGTCCTGCACCCGATAAAGGAAGCAAGGACGCATTCTCACAGGGCATTGACCGTATTGTTGCCACCGGTCAAGTCAGGGTTACCAGAGAAGAAGGAGGCGTGGCTACAGCCGACAAGGCCGTCTACTTTCAGGACGACGACAAAATCGTTCTCACCGGACATCCGTCCGTGCAGCAGGGGAAAGATCTGGTTAAGGGCGACCGTATCACTATCTTCCTCAAAGAGAACAGGAGTACTGTTGAGAGTACCGGAAAGGAACGGGCCCAGGCTATTATTTTTCCGAAAAAGCGGAAGACGGAGACCCCTTGACCTTGGGAGGTAAGATACTTCAGACAAAGGGATTGATAAAAATCTACAACGGGAAACGGGTTGTTGACGAGGTGTCCCTCAACATCAGACGTCAGGAGATCGTGGGGCTTCTCGGGCCCAACGGCGCCGGCAAGACCACCACTTTCTACATGATTGTCGGCCTTGCCCGGCCCGATGAAGGGAGAGTCTTCCTTGACGAGCAGGATATTACCAATGACCCGATGCATATACGCGCGAGGAAAGGGATCAATTATCTGGCGCAGGAGCCTTCGGTGTTTCGAAAACTGACGGTGGAAGAGAACCTGCTGGCAATCATGGAACAACTCAATATTCCCCGGGAGAAAAGAAAAAGGAGAATCAAGGACCTCCTGGAAGAATTGAGTATTGGACATCTTGCCCGACAGAAGGCATTATCTCTCTCCGGTGGAGAGCGGAGGCGCCTGGAAATAACGAGGGCCCTGGTAACGGAACCAACATTTATGCTCCTGGACGAGCCGTTTGCCGGGATCGACCCGCTGGCAGTGAGTGATATACAAAAGATCATCCGGCAGTTGAAGAACAGGAGACTGGGGATAATTATTTCCGATCACAACGTACGGGAGACTTTAAACGTCTGTGATGTGGCGTACATTATAAGCGAAGGAAGAATCATAGAGTACGGAGGACCTGAAAAGATCGTCGAAAGCAAAGCAGCACGGGGTGCGTATCTGGGTGAAGATTTCACCATGTGACCCTTCCCCTGCGATCTTGTTGGACTGGAGACGGCTGAAAATAGAATGGCCTTAGAACTGAGACAATCTCTGAATCTTACCCAGCAGCTCATCATGACGCCGCAGCTGCAGCAGGCTATCAAGCTCCTGCAGCTCTCGAGGCTTGAACTCCTGGACACGATTCAGCAAGAGCTGGAAGTGAATCCCCTGCTGGAAGAGCAGCTGTCGTCGGAGTCTGACGAGGACAGCCGGGACGAAGAGGGGCAGGATCATTCCGACGATGGCGCCCCGGAAGTCCAGGACTTTAAGGAAGTGAAGGTTGAGGAGAACGTCCGTGATGATGTAGATTGGGAGAATTACTTGACGGAGTATAACACCGCCTGGGCCGAAGTCCCTCATGAAGTCAGAGATCTCCCTCCATTGGAAAACCTCACTTCCACCAAGACCAATCTGTCTTCCCACCTGACGTGGCAGCTGAACATGAGCCGCGCGGATGACACAGGGCGGGAGATTGGAACCCACATTATAGGCAATCTCAATGACGACGGATACCTGCAAGCTTCCCTCGAAGAGATTGCAGAGACTACCGGGTACCCGTTGGAGCGGGTGAGAGAGACGCTCGAACTCATCCAGAATTTTGATCCCGTCGGGGTCGGGGCCAGGGATACCAGAGAATGCCTCCTGATTCAGATCAGGTTTCAAAATTTAGGAGGAACGATTGTAGAAGAAATCCTCACCAATCATATGCGGGACCTTGAAGACAGGAAATATGACCGCATAGCAAAAGCTCTCTCCGTCTCTTTGGAGGAAGTACTTTCTGCCGTATCCATCATCCAAGGGCTGGAACCCAAGCCGGGGAGGATTTTTAACGATGAGGAAACCGTCTACGTGAGTCCGGACATCTACGTTTTCAAGGTAGGCGATGATTATGAAATAGCACTGAATGAAGACGGGCTGCCGAAGCTGCGGGTCAACACCTACTATAAGGACGTGCTTTCCAGCAAGGATACGCTGCCGGATAATGCGAAGGCATATATTCAGGACAAGCTCAAGTCCGCAGCCTGGCTGATAAGAAGCATTCATCAGCGCCAGAGAACCATCTATCGCGTTACGGAGAGCATCGTCCGTTTCCAGAAGGATTTTCTTGAAGAGGGCATTACTCATTTGAGGCCGCTGGTGTTGAGGGATGTGGCGGAAGATATCCAGATGCACGAATCTACCATCAGCCGGGTGACAACCAACAAGTTTGCCTATACGCCCCAGGGGCTCTTTGAACTGAAATTCTTTTTCAATAGTGCCATAAGCAGTATCGAGGGGGATGCGGTTGCGTCCGAGAGCGTGAAAGAGCATATCAGAAACATCGTGAAAAGAGAGGATCAAGCAAAACCATACAGTGATCAGGAGATTTCAAATATCCTCAAAAAATTGAATATTCGTGTTGCACGCAGAACAGTCGCGAAATACAGAGAAAGCATGAATATATTGCCTTCAAGAAAACGAAGACAGCCCTATGGACGGACAGGATAGCGAAGTCTCCGAGCAACCTTGTTGTCAGGAGGAGTGAATATGGACATTACCGTGACTTTCAGACATACCGAGCCGATGGAAAGCCTGAAGGCCTATGCTGAGGAAAAAGTATCCAAGCTGAAAAAATATCTGGATTATCCAATGGAAGCCCATGTCGTTCTTACCGTTGAAAAATTCCGACATCAGGCCGATGTGACCATCAGTGTGAACGGTACCAGATTAAAAGGCGTTGAAGAGACCGGAGATATGTACTCCGCTATTGATCAGGTCATGGACAAGATCGAAAAGCAGATCAAAAGGCATCTCTCCAAGATACGGTCACGGCGGCCCGATAATATCAAAGGGGAAGACACCCTTGCCTCTGAGGAGGCCGACAGTACAATTCAGGAAGAAGAGGCTTCTATACAGGTTGAACAGATGGTGGCAAAGCCCATGGATGCGGAAGAGGCCGCTATGCAGCTCAATCTGACGGAAAGGGGATTCCTGGTATTCAGAAATGCCAGGTCATTGGAAATCAACGTTATTTATAGGCGTCGGGACGGCAATCTCGGCCTTATTGAACCGGCCAGTTAATGTGAAGGTGCGATGAAACTCTCAGATATCATAACTGAAGACAGTATTATCTCTGAATTAGCTGCCAGAGATAAGAAGAGTGTGCTGGAAGAGCTGGCGCAGACAATTTGCAATCATGCGCCGACCGTTGACAAATCCGATCTGGTGAGAGTACTTCTTGAGCGGGAAAAACTCGGGAGTACCGGCATCGGCGAAGGGGTCGCCATTCCCCATGGGAAGATCAACAGCCTGAGCCAGCCCATGATATCCTTTGGACGGAGCAGGCATGGGTTGGATTTTGATTCGATGGATGCACAGCCTGCGTACCTCTTTTTTTTGTTGGTAGCGCCGGACAGTTCGGCGGGACTGCATCTGAAGACCCTCGCGAAGATTGCCAGGGTTCTGAAAAGCAGGGCATTCCGCAAGAAATTGATGGAGGCCGGCACGCGAGAGGAAATTTACGAAGCGATTGTGAAGACCGACGAACAGGAGAGCGAGGTCTGAAGACCGGGTAAGAAGAGACAGCATGATAGGATTGCTCATAATTTCTCATTGTGATCTGGGGAAGGAACTGCTCAAGGCTGCTGAACTCATTATGGGGCGGCTTGAGAACTCGGACAGCATCGCCATAACCCAGACCTCCGGCAGTCAGGAGATGATAGAAATCATCTCTGGAAAGATAAAGAGCATGAATGAGGGCGACGGGGTCCTCATTCTCACCGACATGTTTGGAGGCACTCCTTCTAATCTCAGTCTGTCATTTCTGGGAGATGAAGAAGTCGAGGTTTTGACGGGTGTGAATCTGCCCATGGTCATTGCGGCTGCCCAGGATCGCCGAGAATTCGCGCTGAGTGATCTGGGTGAGAGGGCAAAAGAAGCGGGCAAGAGGAGCATCGCCCTAGCTGGACAACTGCTGCAGTCGGAATGATTTCTCTGATCAGGGTTACGGCGGAAAATTTTGCTCGTCTGGAGCACAGAATCCTCACGATTGAGAAGGTCTCTTTTCCTACTCCCTGGACGTCCGACGCATTCCGTGAGGAGGTGCAAAGGTCCTTTTCTTCCCTTTGGGTTCTCCAAGATAAAGAAGACGTTGTGGGATATACCTGTTTCTGGTCCATGGTCAGGGAACTGCATCTCATGAATATCGCAGTTCATCCCGAAAGGCGGGGGGAAGGACTGGGCAGAATGCTTCTCAACAAGATGATTGCAGTGGGTATCGGCGAAGGGGCGGAATGCGCCCTGCTGGAGGTGCGGCCCTCGAACATGCCTGCCAGGGAATTGTACAAGAAGGCAGGATTTCGGGAAATTGGCCGGCGGGTAAAGTATTACAGAGACACGGGTGAGGATGCTATCCTTATGGCTCTGCAGTTTAACACCTTCGGTGATGCCGGCCCGAAAGTCTCTTGTTCAATGATATAGTTGTACCTGCCAAGATGAATAGACTATGGGCGATTCAGGAGACGAACAGCCTTTTACCCGCAGCCGACACAACCTGAATCTGGTGTAACGTGGCGGTAATGCCGTGAAAGAAACGACCAGGAGGAAAAAATGCCTTTAAAAACGGGAATAAATGGTTTTGGACGTATTGGGAGGATGGTTTTCCGGGCCGGTTACCGGAATGAGGCGATAGAATTCACGGGCATAAACGATCTGACGGATCCGGCGACTCTTGCCCATCTCTTGAAGTATGATTCTGTGCATGGAACCCTGGATGCGGAAATTTCCAGTACCGAGCATTCACTGGTAGTGAACGGGAAGGAGATAGAGATCTACTCTGAAAAGGATCCCTCCAAGATCCC
>CAZEGG010000223.1:0-6257 GCA_964511755.1 uncultured Desulfobacteraceae bacterium
CACCACATCACGGAGACCTGGAAATCCATTGTGATTCAACCCTACAACAGGCGTGACGAACTGGTGGAGATCGCCAAGGAAGTGCCCAACATCTCGGCAAAGCATGAAGGCGGAGACGAGGAGGCGGAAAGGACGCGGGAGCATCCAACCGATATCCTGGACTATTTCATGCCGAAAGAAGAGATCCTCAAGCAGGGCCTCATGGAGGCCATGGAACAGAACTACCTGGATAAACATGAGGCAGTCAATGCCACCGCCCGGGCGTTGATCAGGGCGGGGATCGATGTGGTCTGTGCCAGGAATCTCCACTGCTAGAGGTCAACATGACCAACAAGATAGAACGGCTTTACTCAAAGACAACCGCGTCCATGAAACACTCCTTCATCCGGCAGATCCTGACGGTGACCAAGGGTATTCCAGGGATGATTTCCTTTGCCGGCGGCCTGCCCAGCCCGGAGACCTTCCCGAAAGACCTTCTCGCCGATCTTTTTGCAAGGGTTATTCGCGAAGAGGGAGATGAAGTCCTCCAGTACGGCGCCAGCGACGGCGATATAGTATTCAAGAGAATTATCAAGGACTTTGAAGAGGTCCCCTATCTATCGGATGACGAAATCATGATCACGGTGGGGTCAACAAACGGCATCTACTATTTCACCCGAACTCTGGTTGACCCGGGCGATATTATCGTCTGCGAGGCACCCGGGTTCCCCGGTTCCCTGGCGGCCATGGAGGCCTGCGGCGCGCGGATGATCGGGATTGAGATGGATGAACTGGGGATGATCCCGGAACTGCTGCGCGAGACCCTCCAAAAGCTTACCGCTGCACACAAACCTGTGAAATTCATCTATGTGATTCCCGAGTTCCAGAATCCCACAGGAAAGACCATGGACCTGGACCGGAGGCGCAGAATCATTGAGATCGCCGGGGAATTCGATCTGCCGATTCTTGAAGATCAGCCCTATCGTGAACTCCGCTACTCCGGAGAGAGAATCATTACGCTGTGGGAACTGGCAAGGACGGAGTTTGACGACCCCAAACGGGTGACTATTGCCAAGTCATTTTCCAAGATACTGGGGCCGGGGCTTCGGCTGGGATTCGCTGCAGGCCCTGCCGAGATGCTCGGGCCCATGGTAAAGTGGGCGCAAAAGACCACCGTCAGTCCGGATTGCGCCACCCAGCGCGTTACCGCCCGGTTCATCGAAAAGGGGATGATGCGGGAACATATCAAGAAGATCATCGATCTGTACCGGCCGCGGCGAGATGCCATGCTTGAAGCCCTGGGGCGATACATGCCTGAGGGCGTCTCGTGGACCTTTCCCGAGGGGGGCATGTTCATCTGGGTGAGCTTTAAGAACAGCACGGATACGGATAAACTGTTCGACCGGGCCATCGAAAACCAGGTGGCCTTTATTCCCGGGAGCAAGTTTTACCCGGCAGGAACTGAAAAGACGAACGAGATGCGGCTCAACTTTTCCTATTCAAGCATGGAATTGATTCATGAAGGCGTCAGACGCCTGGCGGGATTGCTCTCCTGACCTGCCCTGCGGGTATTCCTCCGGGTGTGAACCGTCTTTTTGTGGTACGTAGTAAACATATCCCTGGATACGATGTCGTATCGGAATTGAATAGTTGTGTTTACCGCAAAGCGCAAAGTACGCAAAGAAGAGATTTTTTTCCTTTCCGCCCTTTTTTCTTTTGCCGGCGTCTCAGCGGCAAAAGAAAAGGCAGTTGGCTTTGCGGTTTTTGCATCTTAAGCGAAGCCCCGCGGAGCGGGACAAGCGGGCGGTGATATCCTCTAAAACTACGTCAGGGAACGTATGAATCTCAGCCTTTAATCAGCGGCCAATCACAAGCCAGTTTTGGGCGCGAAGGAGTTTCTAAATCCGTTCCCAGAACGTCATCTGTGAGACGGTATGCTGAAATTTGCGGCATGTTTCCCGTATGACGAACTCCACGTCCCGCGGCTCAGCAAGCATGCGAAAATGAGCGCCCAGGAGATCTTTTAGCCCTTCCAGTGTCGGATAAGGTTCGCCGTCCTTTCTGAAACCGCCCACCCAGTTTCTCCGTTTGGTGAATTCCTCGAGCCAGGTATATGGCGAGGCAAGCACCAACAGCCCGCCCACAGTAATCCGTTCATGGATGGTGGTGAGAAATTTTCCTGGATCGTAGAGGCGGTCGATTAGATTGGCGGCCAATATCAAATCATAGTTGTTGAACTGTGGTTTGAGATTAGAGGCATCTGCCTGGAAAAATTCGACTCGATCCCTGGTGCTCTCCAATTCAAAATCGGCCAGCCGTTTTTCGTGATAGGACACGATGTCCCCTTCCTCGACCAGCTCATAGTGGATGACACCCTTTTCCTTGAGCTGAATCGCAATGCGGATGAAACGCGCCGAAAAATCCAGGCCATGGACAAACTCAAAATCCTTGGCCAGTTCGAAGGTCGCTCGTCCCACGGCGCATCCCAGATCAAGCGCCCTTTTTCTGGGCCGGCCTTGGGTATGGTGCAGGCAGATTTTTGCGCAGGTGGCTGGAAAATTCTCCACGCCGAAATACGCTGCCCCGTAATGGGCTTCGCAGTACTGTGATACTGCTGTATCGGTTTCATACATGGTTTCAGCCGGTACCAGTGGCTGTTGAGATTCCACATAGCGGAAGCCTGCATGCTGAAAAAAATGTCGCCGGAAGGCATAGCGTGAATCCCGGGTAGCCTCGTTTCCGGTGGATATCCATGAGCCGCCCTTGATGAGGTTATGCTGGGTATCAAACGTAGGGGTGGAAAAATCATCATAATAAGGATGCACTTCAAATCCTTTAAAACCGGAGATAGGCGTTTCGGTCCATTGCCAGACATTGCCGATGATATCGTAGAATTGGCCGAATCTGAAGCGGTTTACCGGGCACGATGATGCCCAGTGTTCCAGGTTGATATTTCCAGGAGCCTTGTCCCAATAGGGTTGATCTGGAATGTTATGCAGGTCCCGCAGGCGATACCACTCTTCCTCGGTAGGCAACCGAAGTTTCTTCCCGGTTTTGCTGCTGAGCCAGTTGCAGAATGCTTTCGCCTCCAAATAGTTTACTTCCACGGGCCAGTCCCAGGGCATCTCGATCACCTGCGCCATAGTTCTGAAGCGGTAGCCCCTTTCCGTTTTAATCCAGAAAAGGGGATGCCGGGGATGGGCGTATTGAACCCACTGCCGGCCCTCATTGGACCAGTATTCCTCCCGTGCATACCCACCATCTTCCACAAAATCCAGGTACTCATGATTTGATACGAGATACTGGCTGGCCGAAAAATCCCACACATCAAATGCATGTCTTCCAAACTCGTTATCCCAGCCGTAGAGTGGATGGTCCTTGGATTTTCCCAGGACCACCTGTCCACCCGGTACAGGCAGGAGGTTGTTACGAGGCGCAATTCCCGTTTCAGTACAGATGTGCCAGAGGGGGAGCTGCCGGACTTGGTCGATGGGCAAACGACGGATGATCACCGATGAGGTTTCCAGATGGATGCGCTGATGTTCTATTCCCATCATAATGGCCCAGAACGGGTTGTTCCAGTTGATGGGCAGCGTTAAAGGCAGCGTACGAATGACACGGTCCACGGCTTCCCGTACTTTGTCCCGGTAGGCCTTGACCTCGGCCACACGTGGCCAGTCGTAGTGGGAATCGTCCAGATCGTCCCAGGACATTTCATCGACGCCAATGGCGAACATGGACTCAAATTCGGGATTAATACGCTGATCGATAATCTTGGCAATGATCAGTTTGTTGATGTAGAAGGCCGCTGTGTGGCCCAGATAGAAAACCAGGGGGTGTCGCAGTGGTTCCGGCCGGAGGTAAAAGGCCTGATCAGTGGCAAGCGTATCGTACAGCTTTTCGTCAAGGGTGTATGTCTTGTGGAAGTAGCCCCTGATTTCTTCCCTTTTTTCTTCGGGTACCCCCGCATTCAGAATCATTGTCCGTGTGTTGAGAATATCCATAGTGTATTTTCCCCCTTGAACGATTTTCCTCTTCTTCTTTCATGAGGGGATGAGAACGATTTTGCCGAACCTGCCCGACTCCATGACCAGCCGGTGACCTTCAGCAGCCTCGGCCAGCGGCAGCTCTTTTCCCACCACGGGATGCAGAGAACCGTTCTTGAGGCCTTCCCGTATGGCGGCATGCATCTTTCTTCGTTGCTCGTCGGAGGCGTTCATGACCACCATGCCCAGAACGGCAGCGTCCCGCGCCATGGCATCCCTGGGATTTATTTCCACCGTCCCCCGGCTGCCGACAACGACCACCCGGCCGTCCTTTGCCAGCATCCGGAGGTCGTTTCCAAGATTCACGTTCGCAAGCATCTCCAGGATCACATCGACGCCTCTCCCGGCAGTCAGGTCCAGTAATTTCTGTTGGTACTCCGCATCGTGGTGGTCAAGCACGTGCAGGGCGCCGTGGTCTTTGACCAGGTTCCTTCCTTCCCTGGTGCCTCCCGTTCCGATCACTGTCATCCCGGCGGACACCGCGAACTGGACCGCGGCAAGACCCACACCACCGGTGGCGCCGTGCACGAGAACCGTTTCCCCCGGCAGTGCCCTGGCACGATGGAACAGGGCATAACAGGCAGCGGTATAGGGGACATTCACCCCGGCACCCTGGGAAAATGAAACGTTTTCCGGCAGAGGATGCACCTGCTTCGTGTCGCAAAGCGCCTGCTCCGCGTAGGTGCCGGTGATTGATCCGCTTAAGTAAACCCGCTCCCCTACACTTACGCCGTCCACCTTTTCACCCATTGATTCCACGGTTCCGGCTGCATCCATTCCCGGTGTATGCGGGAGGGGCGGTTTGATCTGATACGTGCCCGATCGGACGTAGGTGTCCACCGGGTTGATTCCGGCCGCCTGCACCCGCACCACTACTTCACCGGGTCCCGGCCTGAGATCAGGAATATCTTCCAGTATCATCGCGTCCGGGCCTCCAAACGTATGCACACGAATCGCTTTCATTTCACAATTCCTCCGCTTGCCAAGTTGACTGATTTCCTTCCTCCGCGTTTCAGCTTTCTATTTTATCCCATTTCGATCCAACTGTCCAATTTCGCAGAAACCGTTTGCCTTGTCTCCGGGCTGTTTGCTATCCTGATTGGAGTGCGGTCCAAACCGGAAGAGGAAGCACTTTTTCTGAGAGGAGAAGCAACATGAACGACAGGACAAAGGCAATGGTGCTGGCATCCTTCGCGGGGGACGCCCTGGCACTGGGGGTCCACTGGATCTACAATACCCGCGTAATCGACAAGAAATGGGGACGGGTGGAACGATACGTGAAGCCCGAACGGCCCACCTATCATCCCACCAAGGATCTCGGTGAATTCACCCATTACGGTGATCAGACCCTGGTCCTCTTGAAATCGATTGTTGCGGCAGGAGGGTTTGACCTCGATCGTTTCGCCGAGGACTGGCAGGCTCTTTTCAATGCCTACGACGGCTACGTTGATCAAGCCACCAAAGGCACGCTCCAGAATATTTCCGATGGGAAAGAGTCGGCTTCTGCGGGCTCGGCCTCCCTCGAACTTGCAGGGGCGGCACGCATTGCTCCCCTCGTCTATCGCTACCGGAACGATCTCGACAGGCTCATCGCGGCAGCCCGTGCACAGACTGCCTTTACGCATAATACCGATCACGTTATTGCAAGCGCCGAGTTCTTTGGAAGACTTGCGTTCAAGGTCCTGGGTGGGCAAACACCCGTATCAGCGATGCAGGCCGTATTGGATGAAAGATTCCAGGAAGAACCGTATCTGGCATGGACGCGGCAAGGCCTCGAAAGCGCGGCAGGGGATACCAGGCAGGTCGTCCTCGATTTCGGGCAGATGTGCGAAGTTGAGGCAGCGTTTCCCTCGGTGATTCACCTCATTGCCAAGTACGAAGACAACCTCCGCGATGCACTCATCGAAAATGCCATGGCCGGCGGCGATTCCGCCGGCAGAGGCCTGCTGGTAGGCATGATCCTGGGCGCCCACCTTGGCATGGACGCAATCCCTGAAGCATGGCTGACCGAAATGAAGGCCTACCCGGAGATCACGGACCTGCTCGGCAAGATGGGTTAGAAGAGGTTGAGCTGCCGGTGAGGCTTGGCCCTGGCTTTCCATTTGCCGCGTTCCAGGGGAATCCGGAGATCCGCGGGAAGCGACTCAAGGAAGGGGGAAGGAGCCATCTCCAGAACACGTCCGTTGAGGGCCCTGCGGCGCGCATGAGAGAGGATCAGCCTCGAGCGTGCAC
>CAZEGG010000224.1:0-6238 GCA_964511755.1 uncultured Desulfobacteraceae bacterium
CTTTTTGGTGGAGCATTTCCAATTGGGTTACGAAGTAATCCACCGAATGGAATCGAACCCTGCGTCCCCAGAATGAGGGAGAGCCGCAAAAGACGCATTCCCATGGGCATCCCCGCGAGGAGGCAACATGCTGAAAGGTAAAGTATTTCGCGGGATTTGGAAGATCATCTATGTTCCGGAGGAAAGGCCCCGGCTTATTTCGCCTGATATCCTTTCCCGTCCGATAGGCGATTCCCGGAATGTCTTCCAGACTCCGTTCTCGTCCTCCATTTTCAATCCATCTTGCCAGGTGAAGGAACGGCCTTTCCCCTTCTCCCAGCACCACGAAATCCACCTCGGGAAAATGCGTGAGAAAATGTCGCCAGAGAAAGGAAGGGCTGATCCCGCCGAATACGACCTTTATGCCGGGATTTTCTGCCTTGGCCAGGCGGGCTATTTCTATTGCTCCCCATCGGTTGGCCTGGAGGACGGAAAACCCCAGCACATCCGGGGCCCTTTCCCGGATGATCTTCTTTATGGTTGACGGATCATTGTTCAACGCATGCCAGTCGAGCAGATCCACATCGTATCCCTGCTCCTTTAACATGGCTCCCACATAGTGGATGCCGATGGGCATCGCACGCATGTCTTCTTCGTGGATACGTTTTTCGAGAAAATAGGGGTAGACGAGGAGGATTTTCATGGCTTCTTTCTACGCGTATTTTTCCGGGGAAAGTCGCAAATCCCGCACCATTTGTGCGACGGCCTTCATCCGGAGGGGCTCGAGGAAGGTTTCATAAATCCCGTCGTTCTCCGACAAAGGTCTTCCCAGGATTTTTCTTTCGAGCAGCACAAGGGCCTCGATGGATTTGTCACACACCGGGTATCCGTGATCGTCCGTGTACACTGTTCGGTCGAGAAGAACAGGCGAGACATTGTTGATATCCACCAGCTTCAGCCTGCCGTCCGCGGTCAGTATAAGATTGCCGATCCCTGCCAGGTCTGGAATATGGCCTGCCTGGACAATCATTTCTTTCACCTTGCTGACGAAGGACTGCGCCTGGCTCTTAACGTTTTCTATGAGTCCTGGCGGGTGAGCCGTCTTCAGGCCGGCGGACGCAGGAGAGGCTCGCATCATCATCTCCGCCAGGGTTCGGTCATCGAGAGTTCCCCAGGGATTCAGGATCTCCCCGCTTACATATTCCTGCAGACCGCACAGCAGAATTTCCCTGGTTTTTCCGAGTCGGTAGTCCACAAGGAGCTCATCCGATCTGGCAACATGGACAGGGGAAAGGTGGCGCATGATGAGCTGGACTCGTGCGATTTCCTGCAGCGCGTCGTCCAGATCCATGAAACGCGCCCTGAACAGCCTGAGCATCTTGAGGGGTCTTGCCCGGGGAAAAGACAGATGATCACCGATTCTTATTCCGCTGGCTTCTATTTCTACGTCCCCGGGATCCAGGACCTCAAAAAGATGAGAGCGAAGTCCGGTGCGGTAGTGTCTCCTGAACAGATATCTTGAGGGATGCCTGATAAAATTCAAGGCCACAACATCTTCAACCTCGAGATACGGTCTGTCCCTGATGTCTTTCGCAGTCAAGGTTCGCCGGCGGTTTTCCTTTCCTCTATTTTTCCTTCCAGACAGGATTTCTTTTTTCGAGAAAGGCATTCACTCCCTCTTGAGCGTCTTCCGTAACGCAGAGGGCCGCGAATTTTTCATTTGAATATTCAAGGGCCTTCGAGTACTCCATGTCCGACATCCCATAGAAGGTCTGTTTGCCCATCTGGAGAGCGATGGGGCTCTTGGAAGCCAGTTTTTTTGCCAGATCCATGGTTGTCCTCTCCAGTTCGTCTTCAGGGACCACCTTGTTCACGAGCCCCCATTGTTCTGCCGTCCGTGCGTCGATCATGTCGCCGGTCAGGACCATCTCCAGGCATCTCTTCCTGCCCAGGGACCGAGACATGGGCACGGCGGGGCCCATGCAGAAAAGGCCCACGTTGATTGCCGTAGCCCCTATCTTCATCCCTTCGGAGACCACAGCAAGGTCACATGCGGCGATCAGCCCAGCGCCGTTAGCCACGGCAAAACCCTTTGCGGACGCTATTACCGGTTTCTTCATGTAAGAAATCACATGATTCATCTGCTCCATCTGGCTGATCCATTGGTAGTATTCCCGCTGGGATTTGCCGAAAAATTCCGAAATATCGATGCCGGCAGAAAAGGCCTTTCCCTCTCCCCTGACGACAACAACCCGGATTTCCTGGGTATTTTCAAGCTGGATCAGCGCCTGGTTCAATTCATGGGCAAGCTCGGTGCTGAACGTATTCAACTGTTCCGGCCGATTCAAGCTGATGATGCCGACATGTCCGTCCTGGTCTATCAAGATTGAGTTGTATGCCATGATGACCTCCTTGTTTGTGACTGTGTTGGCAAAAAATACCACACGCACTTGTTCTTAGCACATCTTTCATGCTCTGGTAAGTCTTTTCGACGGAGAGACGGGGAGTTGCGGGCATCCCGCGAAGTCAGCCGCCTATGAAGAGCGGGACATGAGGAACAATCTTGGGTATCAGGAGATGCGGCAGCGTCAAAGAAAGGGGAGGAAAAAAGGTTGTCAGAAGCACGACCGGTATTGGACGCGTAAAGATGCCCGGAGAATTCATTCATAATGAATCGTCGGTATATACTCGGGGCAGTCTTGGGGACATCCGGGTGACGATTTCGTAAGAGATGGTTCCCGCCCTTCCCGCCACCTCGTCCGCCGAGATGCAGGCATCTTGCTGAGATCCCAGAAAGACGACTTCATCCCCCGCCGCAACCCCGTCGAGACCGGTCAGATCCACCATGAACTGATCCATGCACACCCTGCCTGCAATAGGGCAGCGCTGCCCCTTGACAAGAACATCTCCGTTGTTGGAGAGGGCACGGGGGATCCCGTCGGCGTATCCCATGGGCACTGTACCGATCCGGGATCTGCGCCTGGTGGTGAACGTACATCCGTAGCTTAGCGGCGTACCTTCCGGGACTTCCTTCACCTGGACCAGCCTTGCCTTGACCTGCATGGCGGGAAGCAGATCTATTTTTGGATGGGCCGCCATCCGGACATCGGGATAGAGTCCGTAAAGAGAAATCCCGATCCGGACCAGGTCCAGATGCATGGCGGGGAAATTCATGGTTGCGGCGCTGTTGGCCAGGTGTTTGATTGGAAAGCCGATCTCGGCCTGCTCCAGGTCATCGAGGCATTGGCTGAAACGCGCGAATTGCGCAGTGGAGAAATGGTTCAGTGGGTCATCTGCCAGGGCCAGGTGGCTGAACATGCCTTCAACGATCAGGTTCGGCAGCTTGGCGATCCGGCCGATTTCCTTCACCGCCCCCATCTCCGGCTGGAAACCTATTCGCCCCATCCCGGTGTCTATCTTTATGTGTACCCGTGCTGGTTTTCCTGCCTCCTCAGCGCGCCGCTCAAGGAGAGCGGCCTGGGAATAGTCATAGATGGTCGAAGTCAGCCCGTATTTCAGGATCAGGGGGAAGTCATCTTCCCAGGTGCAGCCGAGAATGAGGATGGGTTCGTCGAAGCCGTTTTCCCTGAGTTCGACACCCTCTTGCAGCAGTGCTACGCCAAAGCGTTTGACGCCTTCTTCTCTTAGGGCGCCGGCCACGCGCACGGCCCCATGACCGTAAGCATCCGCTTTGACAATCGCCATGATATCAGCTTCAGGTGAGAGAATCTGTCTGAAAGCGGTGATATTGTGCCGTATGGCAGGCAGGCTGATTTCAATCCACGCCGGTCGCAATGGCTCCCTCCATGCAGCTTCAGTAAGACTTCATCTCATCCGACCGGCTGGAGCCAGTCCCGAAAGCGTTCGTCGCGCGAATTGCAGATGCCATCCATAAACTGCTGCAATTGTTTCGTAATAGGCCCGGGAACATCGGCCAGGGATCTGTCTTCAACCCTTTTCACGGGGAGTATTTTTGCCCCTGTGTGCGAGACGAATACTTCGTCCGCCGAAAATAACTCCATCGGTGTTATCTGTTCCTCGGACGTTTCTATGCCGGCAACGGGTGCCGCTTCGAGGATGGACATCCTGGTGATGCTGGCAAGGATATTTCCTCGCCGGGGCGTCTTGAGAACGCCGTCTTTCACCATAAAGATCGATTCAATAGAGCCTTCAGCCACATAGCCGTCCGTAGTCAAAAGGATACCCACATCGAACCCCCGGGCTTTTGCGTCTTTTCGAGCGAGCATCCCGTTCAGATAATTGGAGCATGCTTTAGCCTCGACGGGCACCGTTGCAGGATGGATCTTGCGCCACTTTGTGAAACATATGTCTATCGGCGTCGACTCATCCAGCCCCAGATCGTCTATGGCCGGGACGGCACACACGGCCACGTCAAGCTTGGAATCCAGGACCAGGGATATGATCGCCTGTTCGCCGTAGTAAGCCAGAATCTTGATAAGGCCGCGGCCGATGTTGTTCGCCCTGACCGATTCCCTGACGGCTTCCGTCAACTGATCTCCGTTATAAGCCATTTCCATCCCCAGAAGCTCGGCACTGCGGAAAAGACGTTCCAGATGTCTATCCATCCTGAAGGCAACAGGACCTTTCGGACCGGGATGGATCCCAAAGACGTCAAAGATTGCCGACCCTCGGCTGAAACCATGTGACAGGACATGCACATTGGCCTCGTTCCAGGGTACCATTGTCCCATTCATCCAGACTTGCAGGGCTTCAAACATATGTTCTCTCCTTTCGGTTTTCAGAGGCGGGAAAGTATCAGAAATTCACCTGGGCGCACGTCATATCAAATGCATCCGCCACCGCCGGGTAACAGACCTGGCCGTCGAGGATATTGAGCCCTTTTTTCAGGGCCGGGTCTTCTGCCAGGGCCTTCTCGACTCCTTTGGTAGCGATCGCGAGGCCGTAGGTGAGCGTAACATTGGTGAGCGCTATGGTCGAAGTGCGCGGCACTGCGCCGGGCATGTTGGCCACGCAGTAATGCACGACTCCTTCCTCGATAAAAGTGGGGTCCTCATGGTTAGTGGGATGGGAAGTCTCGCAGCATCCTCCCTGATCAACGGATATGTCTACGATTGCTGACCCAGGCATCATCCGGCGGACGATGTCCCGGGTAATCAGTTTGGGAGCCTTTGCTCCGGGAATCAGGACCGAGCCGATGACCAGATGGCTGCTGATGCACTCTTCCTGGATGTTGGCCGGGTTGGACATGATCGTAACCAGGCGCGAGTCGGTAATGTCCTCCAGGTATCGGAGCCGGAGCGGGTTGTTGTCGAGAATGGAAACCTGGGCCCCGATGCCGACGGCAACTACCGCCGCAGACAGGCCCGCTACACCTCCGCCGATGATCGTCACTCGTGCGGGTCGCACGCCGGACACGCCGGAAAGCAAAATTCCCATGCCACCGTTTTTGGCTTCGAGGCTGAAAGCACCCATCTGGACAGAGAGCCGTCCCGCCACTTCGCTCATGGGAGACAAAAGCGGCAGGGAGCCCTCATCGAGTTGGACGGTTTCGTACGCTATTCCGATTATCTTTCTATCCAGAAGCTTCTGCGTTAACTCCCGGTCTGCCGCCAGGTGAAGATACGTGTAGAGGATCTGACCCGGTCTCATCCGGTCAAATTCCGGGCCTATGGGTTCCTTCACCTTGATGATCATGTCCGACTCTCCCCAGACATCGTCCGGGTTATCCAGAATCCTTGCGCCGGCCTTGGTGAATTCTTCATCCTTGAATCCGGATCCCAGTCCTGCGCCCTTTTCAACAAATACGTGATGATTGTGGTCAATAAAGGCCTTCACTCCGGCCGGAGTGGCGGCGACCCTTTTTTCCGCCTGCTTGATTTCTTTCGGTACTCCGATTTTCATGGGTTTTCCTCCCTTTGCATGACTGCCTTAAAAGGTATTTGCCGGTACGCTCCGTTATGTGTCGACCTTCGAAAGGTCCGCTTCAAGAACTAGTCTTTCTTCCCTGCAAGGTCGGTGTTTCTCGCATGCTTATGGTCGGGAAACAGGCGCTCCTCATCCGCATGTGACTCCATCGCCTGGTCGATTGCATCGGAATCGCCGGACTTGATGGCAGACAGAAGAATGCGGTTCGATTGCAGCAGCCCCTTTGGTCCCTCAGGGAAAAGATCTTCCAGCAGGGGATTATAGCCCTTCAAGAGAATATCGTGAAACATGTTCCAAATAATATAGAAAACGCTGTTCCCGGAAGCAAGCGCGAGTTTCTGGTGAAATTCGA
>CAZEGG010000225.1:0-6225 GCA_964511755.1 uncultured Desulfobacteraceae bacterium
CAATTGTCCAAGGCCCTCGAAATAGATTCAAGCCTCCTTTTGCATGAAGAAAAGACCCGGGTAAGCAGGAAATCGGCGGAAGACTATCAACGGCGAACCGAGGATTACACGTACGAAACGCTGACCCCCGAGGCGAGGCACAAGCACTTGAAGGCATTCAAAGTTTTTATCGACCCCAAATCTCATCACAAAGGCGTCAGCTACCAGCATGTGGGGGAAGAATTCATCTACGTCCTGACCGGAAAGATCGAAGTCAGGGTCGGAGAAAACAAGAACCAGCTCGATCCCGGTCAATGCATTCATTTCAATTCATCCATCGTACACAAACTGAGGAATCTCAGTTCCGAAAAAGCGGACTTGCTCGTAGTCCTTTATACGCCCTGAACCGCGGGTCCGGGCAAGATTTCCGTCCATGATATACTGATGCCCGCAAGGAAGAGAATATGGCATACCATTTGACCGAAGAGCAGAGAATGATTCAGGCGATGGTCCGGGATTTCGCGCGGAACGTCCTGTTGCCCACAGCTGCGGAGAGAGATCTTACCGGGGAATTTCCTGATGAAAATATTAAACAAATGGGTGAACTCGGCCTTATGGGAATGAACGTCCCGCCCGAATACAACGGGGCAGGGGTTGATACGATCAGCTACTCTGTTGCGCTCCAGGAAGTGGCATATGCCTGCGCGGCAACGGCGGTGATTATGTCCGTGCACAATTCAGTAGCCTGCGGACCTGTCTACCTTTTCGGCTCCGAATACTTAAAAGAAAGTTATCTGAAGCCTCTTGCGGCGGGCAAAAAATTGGGATGCTTTGCCCTGACGGAACCGAGCGCAGGATCAGACCCCGCCGGGCAGCGTTCCCGGGCGGTGAAGGATGGAGACAGCTATGTGATCAACGGCACCAAATTGTTTATCACGAGCGGAAGAAATGCCGACGTTGTCGTCGTTACCGCCTACACGGACAAGGAAAAAAAACACAGCGGAATCAGCGCGTTCCTCGTGGAAAAAGGCACACCAGGATTTACCGTGGGAAAAGAGGAAGATAAGATGGGTCTCCGGGCCTCTGACACGGTGGAGTTGATCTTTGAGGACTGTCGCGTGCCTGCCCGGAATCTCCTGGGTAACGAAGGCGATGGTTTCATGATTGCCATGGCTTCTCTGGACGGCGGGAGGATCGGCATTGCTTCCCAATCGGTCGGTGTGGCGCAGGCATGTCTGGACGCGGCAGTACGTTACGCGCGTGAACGGGTTCAATTCAACAAGCCAATCTCGCAGTTCCAGGGGATACGGTGGATGATCGCGGATATGGCCACGCAGATTGAGGCTGCGAGACTCCTGACCTTTAACGCGGCGGCTATGAAAGACCGTGGGGAAAATTTCTCCGCAGCCGCATCAATGGCAAAGGTTTTTGCTTCTGAAATGGCCAACAAGGCAGCTTACCAGGCCCTTCAAATTCACGGCGGGTATGGGTATATCAAGGAATTCCCGGTGGAACGCTTTTATCGGGATGCTCGAGTCTTCACCATTTACGAGGGAACCTCTGAAATTCAGAGAAGAGTGATAGCCAAGCATATTATTGGAAAATAGAAGCGGGTTTGGCTAATAGGACGAACCAAGAGCGTGTTATTTAAACAATATAGAGATTTTATTCCGGATTTTGATTCGTTTCAACAGAGTCTCCGAAAACCCCTTCCGGTACACCTGCGGATAAATACCCTGAAAGCCGCTCCTGAACAGGTGGTTTCGAGCCTGGAGGAAAAGGGCGCGCTGCTCGAAAAGAGCCTCCCGCAGAATGAAACGCTCTATAGAGCTTCCGGCCTTGATTTTCCCGGGAATACCTTGGAATACTTTATGGGACACATTCACCCCCAGGCACTGACTTCCTGCCTTGTTTCCCTGGCCTTACATCCCCCGAGCGGATCCTTTGTCCTGGACCTGTGCGCGGCACCTGGCGGAAAAACCTCGCATCTCGCCCAACTCATGGGAAATACGGGCCTGATCGTTGCGAATGAACTCTACGGAAACCGTCATATCCCTCTGGGAAATACTCTCACGAGGCTGGGAGTGCTGAACGCGGCGGTAACCGCCTACCAGGCACAGGAGTTTCCTCTGAAACAGGGATTCGAATTCGTTTTGGCCGATGTGCCTTGCTCGGGAGAAGGGCGGTTCAGGAAAATCCGGGAGGGTTTTACCTACAAAGAGACGACGGAAAAGGCACTGCTTCCGGAACTCCAAAAGAAGATCCTCCTCAGGGCCTATGAACTGCTTCGGCCGGGAGGCAAGATGATCTATGCAACCTGTACGTATAATCCCGCAGAGAACGAAGCCGTTGTCGCGCATCTCCTGCATGATCGGAAGGTGACACTTTTTCCCTTGAACATTGATCTGCCCTCTGAACCGGGGCTCACTCACTGGAAAAATGAAACTTATGGAGAAGAATTTGAAAGGGCTCGCAGATTTTACCCGCACCGCGTCGATTCAGTGGGATTCTTCGTGGCCGGAATTGGCAAGCCCTGCTGAACGTTCCTCCTTGCTTTTCTATCTGGAGGACCGTTTCGGCATAGACAGGGCCCTGTTCGAGAGTTTTATTTTCTTCAGAAAGAAGAACAGCTGGTGGGTTTCCACCGACACTCCGCTCCTTGCCCATATTTCGAGGTTCAAGATTTCAAGGATGGGATTGAAGGCATTTCAGAAGGTGGGGCAATTCCTGAAGCCGACGACCCGCATGATCCAGATCTTCGGGACCCATGCGACAAAATCGAAGATAACCATCTCAGAAGATGACCTCCTGGACCTCCAGCAAGGGAGATATCTGAACACTGCTCTCGGCATCGGCCAAGGCTATGTTATTTTGTGCCTGGATGGAAATCGGGTCCTGGGACTGGGCCTTTACGTGAACGGCAGGATCAGAAGCCAAATTTCCAGGGAAGCGCTGAGAACAGCAATGATAGGAGCATGAGATATGCTGACCAAGGAAAGGCTGGAAAAGTACGCGGATGTGCTGCTCTGGGGCTTGAAGACGGCTCGAACTGAAAAATATGTCCGCGGTGATATCGTTTTGCTCCGGTATGATCGACCTGCGGTGGCTCTTGCGGAAATACTCCAGGGGAAGCTTCTGGATATGGGGCTTAATCCGGTAATGAGGGGGACTGTGACGTCACTCATGGAGCACAATTTCTACGGAAAATCAAATGCCAGGCAGCTTGTGTTTATCGCACCCGGAGAGAAAGAGCTTTGCGAGAATCTGAATGGCACTATGTCTCTTCTTGCCCCTGAATCGTTGACTCACCTGAAGGACATCGATTCCCGTCGGATTGGAAAAACCGCTGTGGCACACAAATTTTTGCGGGATATCCTGCAAGAAAGGGAGAATCTGGGAGCGTTCGGCTGGACCCTTTGCATGATGCCTACGGATGAATTGGCGAGGCAGGCAGGATTGACAACACGCCAGTACGCGAACCAGATTGTCCGCGCATGTTACCTGGATGCTCCGGACCCGGTCCGGCAGTGGAGATCCATTCATAGAAACGCTCTAGCCATCAAGACGTGGCTGAACAACCTTGCTGTGAAACAAATTCATGTGGAATCCAAGCACATCGACCTCAGGATCACGCCCGGCAGAAAACGAAAATGGGTCGGCATATCCGGACACAACATCCCCAGCTTTGAGATCTTTCTGTCTCCGGACTGGCGCGGCACCGAAGGAGTTTACTATGCCGACCAGCCATCCTTCAGGAGTGGAAACTACATAAAGGGAGCGCAGTTGGTCTTCAAAAGAGGGTCGGTTGCGCATATCGAGGCGGAAAAGGGAAGAGAGTTCATTGCGAAACAGGTTTCCATGGACCCGGGCGCAAAACGGGTGGGAGAATTTTCCCTGACTGATAAACGGTTTTCCCGGATCAATCGGTTCATGGCAAATACTTTGTTTGATGAAAATTTCGGAGGAACAGAGGGAAACTGCCACCTGGCCGTCGGCGCGTCATATTCGGACACCTTCGATGGCGACCCGCAGAAACTCACCAAAGAAAGGAAAAGAGAACTGGGGTTTAACGATTCCGCATTGCACTGGGACCTGGTGAATACTGAGCCGAAAAAAGTCACGGCTCTTCTGGAGACTGGAGAGCGGAAAGTGATTTATGAAAAAGGGATGTTTACATTTTGAGGGGTCATTTCCCCGTCTGTTTTCACATATGAGAAATTCTTCTTTACTCAGCCATGCTTGAGCATACTTTCATCCATATTCCGGGCATTGGACCGAAGAGCGAACAGTTGCTCTGGGACAAAGGTATCACAACCTGGCACCGGTTCCTGGAGGAAAAAAAGGGTGTTTTCACTCCCGGTAAGGACGGAATGATTCGCGAATTCCTGCTCAAATCCGTCGAACACCGACGAGACATTCGCTTTTTTCACGACCTGCTTCCCAAGGGAGAGACGTGGCGACTGTTCAAGACATTCCGGCGGGGGTCCGTTTATCTGGATATCGAGACCGACGGTGGCTATGAAGGCGTACACGAAATTACCATCATCGGCATCTATGATGGAAATAAGGTTCAGACGTTCATAAATGGAAAGAATTTGCAGGAATTCGAATGTGCGATCGCTGATTACGACCTGGTTATTACCTTTAACGGAAGCCTTTTTGACCTCCCACTCATCCGGCGCTTCTTCCCCGGGATTTCTCTTCCGGGAGCGCACATAGATTTGAGGTTTGTCCTGGCAAAACTGGGCTACAAGGGTGGCCTGAAACACGTTGAAAAGCGCTTGGGAATCTGCCGAGGCTCGGAAATTGACGGGTTGAATGGATATGACGCCGTATTGCTCTGGAGAGCCTATGAATCGGGAGACGCAGCATCTCTTGACAGACTGATTCGATATAATACCGCCGATATCATGAACCTGGAGCCCTTGATGGAAATGGCTTACAACGCACTGAAAGAAAAATTATTGAAAGGGCTGTAAAAGGACTTTTAAGGTCCCCATTCATCGCTCTACGCAAGCCCTGATGACTAGGACGTAACAACATGTTATGACAATATTATTCCAATGACACTCTTCAACTGCTGTCTCTCGGAAGAGTGGAGGAAAAGGCGAAGGTAAAAAACAAGGAAAAATTGAGCTTTTCCTTATTTATACTATTTTTCTTGACATTCCATTTATTTAAGTGTATGTATCATCCCCGCAAATTGGCATAATAATGAAGAGGGCACTCAAGCAGAAATTTCTGCCATAATGCGACTGGGAAGGGCCATCTGAATCTTTATTGTTATTGGATAGTGCAGACCTCTTTTGAATCATTTTTTCTGGGCAAAGTTTCCCGTTTTGCCCGGATAGAGCAGCAGCCTTTATAGGAATTAAAGATGGGCAGATACTCCTTTGACAGGACTTCCGAAGAAAGGAATGCTGCTATCCTCACAGCCCGTGGCAAGCCATTTACGCCTTTCTGGCTCCCCGAACAGCGTTTGGCACCGGACAAGGTCGACTACGTCCGCACGATGGGACGAAAAGTGCTCGCCAATGTTGTCAATTACCTCCACTTTTCCGATCGGTCTCTCCTGGTACACGTTCAGAATGCCGATTATTCCGGTGATTGTCTCGTGGCAGCCGAGCCTGAACCCTGTTTGGACGGAGATATCACGTGCAGATGGGCCCAATCTCCCTTCCCAAAGGATTCAACGGCCTTTATCCGGAATCTGGTCATAGATGACGGAAAATCAATGATCATCGTTCCTTTGGAGCAACCGACGTCCGACAATAACACACTGACTGCCCGGCTCCCGGAAATCAGTTACGTCCTCTCAAGGAGGAAAGCCAAACGGTATCCATGCACGGGAGTGTCGGCTGCGCTGGAACTCAAAGGACGACGCCTTGAAGGAGAACTCAGAGATTTCAGCTCCTCCGGCTTTTGTGTACAATTAGAGGCCGGATCCACCTTCAGGCAACCCTCTTTCAGAACAGGAGATGTAGTAAATACCCAATTGAAGAGAGATGGAAAGGTATTCTTTTCCGGGAGTTGTTCAGTTCGCAGAACCCAGAAACACATCGGCATCTGGGAGATAGTCCTGCAACCTTCCTCTACGGCGGTCCCTGTATTCCCGAAAAGAACCGTCCGCAACCCCCGTGTCCAGTTGAAACCGTCACCGACCATTTCCTTCGAGCACCCATTGTCGCAGACACGCCTTCAAATTGAGGTGCTGGATATCTGCAGTTCCGGCTTCTCTGTTTGTGA
>CAZEGG010000226.1:0-6220 GCA_964511755.1 uncultured Desulfobacteraceae bacterium
GTTGAGCTGGTTTTTACTCTGATTTGCTCTGGAGGCTGCCCGGGATCATCTGGCAGCACCTCTTGCTGCCGGTCACAAGTCTTTTTGGCTGAAGGATCTTATCTGTCTTTTGGGTAGTGGGCCGTATTTCGTTTACCTATAACATAGGGAAAAGCATCTCTTCAACACCTTTCTCCGCCGGATCAATCCAGTTCCAGGCAGTTTTTCTGGATGGCAAAATCCGTGTTGGCCTCCCGAAGAAATATCCCCTTTTCAACAAACGGGAGCCAGACCAGGGTCTTGTCATCCAGATGCAGGCTCGCAGTTTTGACCGTGTTCCGTATCATCTTGGCCCTTTTGGGGATCATGGAGTAGAGCAGGAGATTCGCCATTTCCATGGCTTCACCCAGGGGAAGCCACGCATCCGCCGCACGGATGTTCCTGAATTCCTCGGTTTCGCATTCTTCAAATTCCGGCTGGTTTCGTGCGATCTGGGTTGAGAATCTGTCCACGGCTGCGGCATTCCGTATCCTGAAGGCAGGAATATGGAAATGAATGGGCTTCTGCCTGAGCACTTCCCGGTCCATGACTCTGGGCAGGGGAAAGAGATCATAGAAGTCCTTCAGATTCCTATACTGTCTCTCGGGGGTCGTAATGGTAACGGTCAGTCTCCAGAACGGCAAATAGGTGAAGGCCTCCATCTTGTGCCCTTGATCCGGCAAGACCACCCGGTAAGGAACTTCCTCAAAGCGTCCACCTGTCTCCTGCCAGGCCCTTCCGCAGGTGCGGCAGAGGTGAATCCTGGCCTTGGGCCGGTAGGGGAGATCCCACCCGCAGTTGGGACACGTAAAAGGAATAAAACTGACCGGCCGGTACGGTACTGTCTCCCGCCGGGGCTCGTTCTGAAGCTCCTCCGGGGAGATACTCCCTTTCACGACCTTGTGAGAGAGGCCGTCAAGGATGAGCACCTTCTCTTTGCCGTCTTGTGCGAGGGAAAAACAGTAGAAAGGGAAGTACACGAGGGCGTACCGTTCCCCGATCAGCTCCGTTTTCAGGAGTTCGACCTTCTCTCTGTCGGAGGAACCGCCCGGATAGGGCGTCCGGAGGGCTGTTTTTTTCGCCTCTTCGAGCGGGACATCTTCCTGCAGAACGAGAGACTCTTTCCCCATCTTTTCCTTGTTGTACGGCCACATTTTCATTGCTTCCGCCCGGAGACCCAGGGAGAAAACCTCCCACCGATCGGACGAGAAGGCCGGGAAGGTGCGATTATAGGCCACGGCTCGGAGGTTTTTGAAATAGTCGAAGGCGGTGCCGCCGTAGAGGGTGTCTTCATACTTGCGGCCGAAGGCGTGCTGAAACAGGAGGCCTTTGACCCGCCAGTAGGGGGCGTACAGGAGAGCGGCTTTCTCTATTTTGAACGGCCCGATCTTTTTCTCCAGGGCCTTCAGAAGGGCCCTGCCCACCTGCTCCTTGGTCCCTTTCGGGGGAAAGAAAAAGGACTGGACCTCGTTTCTCCCTGTCGGCATCAGGACCGACTCGCAGTAGTCGCAGTGGAAAACGGAAGCGTCCTCCGCAAGACTCACTTCAGCGGAACACTGAGGGCATTTCAAGACAATATCCACTACCTGCCTCCCAGGCGCATGAGCTCTCTTTCCACCTTCGCTATCTCTTCTTCCAGGTCCTCGATGGCCAGGATCTGATTCGGCCGGACAGAGTGGGCGGGAAGGGCCGCTTTCCGGTCTACCAGTTGTTCTTTCAACCCGTCGAGCTTCTTTTCCAGTTCCGCTTTCCTTTCCTCCAGCCTCTCTTCAGCCATGCGCACCTCCCTCACAAATTCAATGACCTTCCGGGCGTCCTTCCGGAACCGAACGGGCTTTCCGTCCGGACCCTCTTCATTAGTCAGAGTGCAACTATCCACCCCCGCAGGCAGGACCCGCAGGATACCTTCCCCGACGTTTTCAGGAGAGAGTCCCCCGGCAAGGATCACCGGGATATCACTCTCCTCCACCAGCTTCCGGGCCAAATCCCAGTCGACGGTCCGGCCGGTGATCCCGATAAACCCTTTTACCGGCTGCTCCTCTACCCATGTATCGGTCAGAAAAACATCACTCAACGCCGCAAATTCCCGCGCGATATCCAGGGAGGGAAATTCCTCATCCTCTTCTTCACGGGGCAGGGGAATGGAACGGATGATCTTGATTTCAGGGAAATGGCTCTTCACTCCCTCCTGCAGACGGATGAAAGGTTTCAGACTCTGCATTTTCCTTTCGGGCGAGACAAGATTGTCGCAGAAGTGCACATAATCCGGACCGTAAAAGTCCAGGGTTCGGTAGATATTCTCCGTATGGGTGAAAAGAGGGATCAGGCTGGTCTTCCTGCCGGCGTTCTGGACCAAGCGAACCGTCTCCCTCAGCCGAGAGTCACGCCACTCATCCTCTGACAGAACCACGCTTCCCAGCCGGTCCACCCCCGCCTCGAGACATTTCTCAGCTTCCTGAGAAGTCTGTATCTCATATATCTGTACAATCATGCACCAACCTCTTCCGGTATGGTTCCGGCTGAATGTCCTGGTTACCAGCTTGAAAAAGTTTGTTCAAGTTTTTTGTAACTAGTGTCGATGGTTGCCTTAGAGTTTTTTAACCGGGAAAGGGCAGCGGGCGCATTTTCTCATATGTCGAGGCCGTTTTCAAGCCGCCCTCGGAACAACTGGGCTACCCGTCGTTGAAGTGATCCGAAAAGGTCTCCTCAACTGACCTCCGCTGAATTGATGGATGCATGATGCGCATAGCCGGCAGGTATATTCCACATATATTATCAGGCTCTCTTAAATACCGTCCCGTTCTTCTTCCGGTGACCCGGGGGGAAGACAGACCCGGGAGAGGATTTACCCTGATTGAACTCCTGGTAGTTGTAGCAATCCTGGCCACTCTTACTGCGATTGCCATCCCTGCTTACAGCAATTACCGGGAAAAAGCAAAAATAGCCCGGGCCATATCGGAAATCAAGATCCTGAGTCAGGAAATAGCCGGCTACGGAGCAAGTAATGAAGGAGACTTGCCGACAAGTCTTGGTGATATTAGCCGGGCCGGTCTGCTCGATCCCTGGGGAAACCCCTATCAGTATCTGAACTATGCCACCGTGCATGGGGCCGGTGGTGGTATACGCAAGGACCGAAGCCTCCATCCCCTGAACTCGGATTACGACCTCTACAGCAAAGGAAAGGACGGACTGAGTCAGGCGCAGATCACCGCTCCTCTCAGCCAGGACGATATTGTCCGAGCCAACGACGGCAGGTTCATAGGCCTGGCGGCAAATTATTAATGGAAGTCGGGAGTTGCGATACATGAAATTGTTCAGGACCAAGAATCTTTCATTTGAAACATCATTCCTGAAGAGCAGGGTTGCACGCCGTGTCTTTGTGCAGTTCGTTCTCTGCGCGCTGGTACCGATCGGTGTTCTCGGTCTTATTTCCTTTCACCAGGTCAC
This sequence comes from uncultured Desulfobacteraceae bacterium, assembly GCA_964511755.1. GTDB lineage: Bacteria > Desulfobacterota > DSM-4660 > Desulfatiglandales > Desulfatiglandaceae > B46-G9. The sequence continues at coordinate 3,466 of CAZEGG010000226.1, forward strand.
AAAACAACTCCACGAGCAAGGCAGGATTCGCCTGCTCCACTTCAGCAAAACCATGGGTATGTCGGTTTTCGAACGGATGACCCTCCTTGAGAACGAACTACAAAACATTTCCGAAATCATGCAGAAGGACCAGGGAAGCCTGTCAGGGTCATTGACCGGAGAGTTCCGCGACAAATTGAAACAGCAATTCAAAGGAATCGCTTTTTTCCAGGGCTCCGGCGACGGGTGGCCCCTTCTGGGGACAGTCAAGCGGCCCAAAAAACTCTCAAGCCAAGAGAAACAACACCTTGACTCGGGAAAATCACTGATCATAAGTCATCGTGATCCACAAGGCCGGATACACGTGTATCTGGTGAGGGACCTTGTTCCGGACGAGCCTGAAGCGGGATTCCTCCTGGGGGAAATGCAGGTCCGCTTCCTCCTGGGTCTCTCCGATTACGACACCCTTCCATTTAAGACGGAGGTCTGTCTCCTGGACCAGGTGGACAACGTCCTGTTTTCCACCGTGCCCATACCCGCTCTCTCCTACCGAAAAGAAGTGGATGCCGCACCTTCCGGCTATTTTACCTGGAACAACGGAACCGGGACCTTTCTCACCAGTTTCTGGACAATCCCGCTGAAATACTATTTTCTCCATGCCAGGTGGACCGTTATGATGAGTCAACCGGAGGCATATATCTTTTCACCGGTTTCCTATTTCAAGAGGACGTTCCCCCTGGTGGTTCTCCTGTCTTTCTTCGTCGTCGTGTTTATCAGTCTTGTGCAGATTCGGAGGACCCTGCTGCCTCTCCAGGAGCTCAAGAAGGGGGCGCGGCAGATCGGGATGAAGCAGTTCGACAACAGAATATCGGTCGCGAGCAGAGATGAGTTTGAAGACCTCGCACGAACATTCAACGAGATGGCCGATCAGTTGGGCGGGCAGTTCAATACCATGACCGCCGCGGCCGAAATAGACCGGGCGATCCTGTCCTCCCTGAAGACCGAAGAAATCGCGCAAATAGCGCTCACCCGCATGACAGGTCTTTTTCACTGCACGGCAGCAGGACTTATCCTCATCAATCCCGATGCCCTGCGACCGCCGGCGGCCTATGTGCTCGACCATAGCACAAACGAAGTGCGGTTCCTCGAGGAGATGAAGATCAGTCCCGCCGACATCGAAAACCTCCCCAAAGAGGAAGACTCCGTCATAATCCGGGAAAGCAAAATCATGCCTCGGTTCCTGAGGTCCTTTGCAGTCGATCAGGTCGATTCGTTCGCGGTGCTCCCCTTTTTCATAAAGGGAATCTTTGCCGGCATCATGGTCTTAGGCCCTTCCGCGCCCTTTGAGCGCGACAACGACAACCTGGTGCAGGCACGCCTGCTGACCAATCAGGTTGCGGTGGCCCTCAGCAACGCACGCCTGATCGAGGAACTGAGCGCTCTCAACTGGGGCACTTTGAAAGCTTTGGCGAGGACGGTGGACGCAAAATCTCCCTGGACCGCGGGACATTCGGAGAGGGTGACGGCAAATGCCATGCGGATCGGTCGTGCCTTGCGTCTCTCCCCTGAAGAACTTAGGAACCTCCATCGAGGAGGGCTTCTCCATGATATCGGCAAAATCGGGGTCCCGACGTACATCCTCGATAAACCGGGCAAACTCACTCCGGGAGAATGGAGAATGATCCGGCAGCATCCAAGCATGGGCGCAAAGATCATCGAGCCCATTGGCCCGTACAGGCCGATCCTGCCTGTGGTTCTCCAGCATCACGAACGTTTCGACGGCAACGGGTACCCGGATGGTCTTGCGGGAAATGACATTTCTCTCGGCGCCAGGATCCTGGCTGTCGCCGATGCCTATGACGCAATGGTCTCGGATCGGCCGTACAGAAAGGCAATGACAAGGGAGCAGGCAGTCCACATTATTCGGGAGGAGGCCGGCCGGCAGTTCGATCCGCACGTGGCAACGGCGTTTCTCCTTCTTGTTGAAAACGTGAAACCTTTCGAGAGAGTGTCTATCCCTCCATCCCAAAAGAAATATCCACGTTCAGCTCATTCCCGATCTGCGTAAGTCCCTCCTCCAGGACCTCCCTTTTCAGGCCTCCCGGTAGATCAATCTGGATATCGATGGTATAGATGACGGCTCCTGTCTCGGGCGACCGGCTCATTCTGGACGCAAAGTGCGAGATATTGACATCCCTGTTTGCAAGGTACCTGCTGATTCCATAAACGATTCCTGCCTGATCGAGACCCTCCACATGCAAGGTCTCGGAGGTCGTCGGCCCTCTGACTTCCTGCCTCTCGCTCGTGATGGGCCGCACGAAAGCTGATATTCCTTTTTCCTTCTCAAGCCGACGGCATCCCTTTGAGAGCCGTTCTTCCAAAGATTCCCGGCCGGGACCCTCCTCCGGTCCTTCAACCAGAAAGATCATGGCGAACTCATCGGACAGGCTGGTCATGGTGGAATCCTCAAGGTTGCATCCGTTTTCATAGACCAGCCCGGAGACATCTGCGATGAATCCCGGGCGATCCTTCCCAAAAGCGGTCATGATAAATCTTTTGCCCATTGCTCCCTCCGATCATTTTCCCCGGTTCGAAACGGCCCGGTACATTTCACGGGCCTTGTAAGAGCTTCGCACGAACGGGCCGCTGAAGACCTCACGAAAACCTATTCCGAGGGCGGTTTCTCTCCAGCCGTCAAATTTCTCCGGAGACACGAACCGCGCCACCGGGAGATGGAGGCTGGAAGGCTGGAGATACTGTCCGATAGTCATCATCC
>CAZEGG010000227.1:0-6128 GCA_964511755.1 uncultured Desulfobacteraceae bacterium
ACGGAAATTGTTCATCCCCGGGTCGTCAGCGCAGACGTGGGATGGTGGTTCCCGGAAGGGGATGCCGCGAACCAGTTCGAATGGCGGACATCCAATTTCAATATGCTCACCTCCGTCGGAAAGCTGGGAAACGAATTCGGGACGCCGAACATAAAGAACCTCCCCTGCAGGATAGAAAAGAAGAAGCTCTCAGTACATTCATGAGAGGCGATGTTCGCCCTTCCCCGCAGTGAAAACCGCCGTGCAAGAGCGGCTACCGCGGATTGAGGAATCCGGAGTCGAACAGATCGTCGGCCTGTTCGTCGACAATACGGGACAGAGCCAAATAGCGCTCCACAAGGGTGTGGGCATAGGGGGTAAGGGCGGAACCGCCGCCGGCACTGCCCCCCTGGCTTTTAATCAGTAGGGGTTTACCAAGAGCCTCTTCGGTCACCTTGATCTTGCCCCACACGGCCCGGTAGCTCATCTTGAGGTCTTTGGCAGCCGCGTTGAGGGAACCGCATTTTTCAATGGCTTTCAAAATCCGCACACGACCCAACCCAAAGATGATCCGCCCCTGGCGGTCCTCCAGCCAGACCTTTGACTTGACGTGAACCTTATCGGCTTTTTCGGTCATCTCACCTCCCATCACCGGAGCAAAGGTTTGAATTCACCGAAGACTTCGGACCTTGGCCCGAACTAAACGCCCTGTTCAGGGACGAGTTCCTTGTTGATAGGCTTTGCGGACAGCGACGAAATGCTCCTGATATGCGATGGCGCCACCGGCCGGATCCCACAGGTCCAATCCCCCTTTCATGAACTTGTTGTCCGCCAGACCCCGTCCCCGGGCCCGGCTTTCCACAGGAAGGGTATGCCCGAAACCGTGCACCACGAACACGGCTTCGGGATGAATCACATCGGTCACCTTGGCCGTGATCGTTTCAGCATACCCATTCTGCGACACCTCCACCCGGGCGCCGTCTGCGATGCCCAGTGCCTCGGCTGACGCCGTGTTAATCCACAAGGTATTCTCCGGCATCTGCTCGAACAACAAGGGATTGTTGACGGTATGCCCTTGGGTGTGCAGAGCGCAGCGGCCGAAGGTCAGGCGGAACATTCCCTGGGGCGGACGCGGAATCGGTTCATAGGGGAGCAGAGAAGCGATGCCGTTTTTCTCCAGTTGCTCGGAAATAATCTCGATCTTGCCGCTGGGGGTCTTAAAGGACAGGTTGTTCCGATCGCGGTAGAGCGGCGCGTCGGCCAGGTGCACCATGCCGGTGGCAGCGAAATCTTCGGGCTTTACCTCGGTACCCTCGAGCTGAAAGCGCCATATTTTTTCGATGGTGTCAAAGTCCAGTTGTTCCAAACCCAGCCTGCGGGCAAGGCCGCCGATGATCTGCCACTCTGCGCGTGTGTCAAAACAGGGGTCCACGGCGCGCCGGCGCACGAAAAAGTACGGCCGCAGCGTGTTCTTACAGGCGATGATGCTTTCGCGCTCCAGGTAGGTGGACAGGGGCAGTACCACATCCGCATACCAGGCCGTGTCCGACCAGCTGAACGTGATCGCCACCAGCAGATCCAGCCGGTCGAAAATGCGTTTGAGCCGATCGGGCTCGGGGAATCCCATCAGGGGGTCGTGGCGATAGGCAATATATGCCTTGACCGGATAAGGTTCGTCGGTTTCCATGGCTTTGTAAAGGAGATGACACAGTCCAGGTCCTTTTTCCAAATGGGGAAATTGCCAGCCGACGCCGTCTGCTCGCTTCTCTTTGGGAGCCGGAAAGAGATCCTGAAAGTTCTTGAGTCCCTTTCGGTCAACGTCAGCGGGCTTGTTTGTCAAAGGCAGACCGCCCTGGGTTCCGATGGCGCCCAGCAAGGCATTGATGATGTAAATGGAGCGGCACACATAGAAAGAGTTCCGATAACGTGCGGCCATCCAGCCGGGATGCCAGATCACCGCCGGCGCGGCCTCTGCCAGCCTATGCACGAAGCGGCGCAAGCGGTCGGCCTCAATGCCGGTTTCCGCCTCGGCCCACTCGGGCGTATAGGGCTCGATGAACATCTCCAGCTTGCCCATGCCCTTGATATACCGGTCCACGTAGGCGGCATCGTAAAGCCGTTCTTTAATCAGTACATGAATGACTGCCAGATTGAACGCGTAATCGGTGCCCGGCCGCACCAGGAAGAAGTCATGGGCCTTGGTGGCCGACACGTTGGCCCGGATGTCGATTACGCTCAACCTGCAACCCTTTTCGATGGCTGCCGTCAGGTTATTGACCTCCTGGACATCGATCGACTCGAAGATATTTCTCAGCTGCAGCACCACATGGCGCGCATGCCTGTAGTCGTACACTACTCCTTTGCGGCCCAGACCGGTCAGCGATAAATTGGCATGATGCACGTTGCGCGCGCAGGAGGAATCGTGATTGCAGTAATTGGGCGACCCCAGGCCGCGCAGCCATGCCCGGTGCATATCCCGAAAAGGACCGCCCCGGTCCGACAAGGCAACGCTGCGGGCGCCGTGGGCATCGATCACCGTTTTGAGCCGGTCGCACACATAATCCAGGGCCTCGTCCCAAGTGACGCTGCGCCAGCGTCCTTCTCCACGGGCTCCTTCGCGGATCAGCGGGGTCTGAGGTCTTTCGCCGTCGGCAGTCAGGGCCGCGCCCGCGGAACCGCGCGGACACAATGCCCCGGCCATTGCCGGCACATGGGGGTTCCCCTGCAAAAAGCGGATCCAACCATTTTCCACTCCAGCCATGGCCGGGCAACGAACCGTGCACATACCACACACTGTATATATGTTTTCCATTCTCGCTCCTACCGCCTGGTTTCAGGTGGTATAAGTCTATTTCCCCTGATAAGCGCGGCAGCAAGTGCTTTGCTTCAGGGGACCGGGTTCGTCACACGTGCTGCGAAGCCGCCTGCTGTCCGGGGGATATCTTTTTCGATTTAGCACATGGTCCTCGTTCTGTCAATGGCAACCCAGTGATTCCTGAGCCATGCATCATGGTTCTGCTCTCCATGGCCTCGATGTGCTTCTCTGCGTTCACTCCCCGGCGGATTTGTGGCATTTACCCTGAGATATCGGGAAAGTAGGTCAATAGCTTCGTGCTGCATGTCGCACCTCTTCCATCTGGTGCCAATCCACGAATAAATTTGGGCGCTCGTCGGTTTCCGTCCGCGGATGTCATTTTGGCGGACCGGTCCCGCCGATTGTGCAGGAGAAGACAATGAATAATTCAGAAGATTGCTCACTCGGCATGGAACCCGAATCGGCACTGCTGTTGTGTGTTGAAATCAAAAAGAAGAACGGATATGGTAGACCCGATTCCAATCAGACTATTTTGAGGATTCAATAACAGACTTGGTCACAGCATCCGAAAAGAAGGAAATGGTCAAGGCCTATTCGGCCTGGGGCGCCGTGTGCTTTTTCTGGGGGACCACCTACCTCGCGATCAGGATAGGCGTCAGGATCCTCCCACCCGCCCTCTTCGCCGGAATCCGCTTCACCATTGCGGGCTTCATTTTTTTCCTATTTCTGAGACTCAGGGGGTACTCACTGCCCAACAGAAAGGGATTACTGGATGCGGCGGTAGTGGGAATAGCCCTGCTCGTGACGGCCAACGGATTGGTTGTCTGGTGCGAACAGTGGGTGCCGAGCGGTTTGACCGCTCTGATCGTCGCTACACTTCCGCTCTGGATGGCGGTTTTTGAGGGTGTTCTGCCTGCCGGTGATCGGTTGACCGTCAAAAAGATCTCGGGGATCCTCATAGGGTTTTGCGGGTTGGTGATATTGTTCTGGCCGGACCTGAAAAGCTCCCTGGACACGGGGTACTTGAGAGGGGTCCTTGTCTTGTTTCTGGCTCCTTGTTCCTGGGCGGCCGGCTCGATCTACTCAAAACATCGGCCTGTCCGCACCAACCCCCTTATGGCGGCTTCCCTGCAAATGATTATTGCCGGAATCATTTTGATGTCCATCGGGGTCTCATTTGGAGAATTCAGGCGTTTCGTTTTTGAACCGCTTGGCGTAGGCGCCTTGATCTACCTGGTCATATTCGGTTCCATCGTCGGATACGGCTCCTTTATCTACGTCCTTTCCAAGCTTCCCGCGTCCAAGGTTTCCATGTATGCCTACATCAACCCCGTGATTGCGGTTATTCTGGGATGGCTGGTCCTCGGAGAACGCATGGATGGGTGGATGATAGCGGGAACAGCGGTTGTACTGGCCGGAGTCGTGGTTGTGAATTCCGAGAGAAGGTCGGGGAAGGCCACGTTCCATTGAAAGAGGCCGGGGAGCCGCATCCCGGCTGAAGAGCGGTGATGAACGATTGTCCTTGACAGCCCTGAATCGATTCAATAGAAGCAGTGATATATCAACCTGGATATATGGCTCTGAATATTTCCGGTTCATCCGGTTATTGCGTACGCTGAAGCTCAAGAATTGATTGAACTACATACGGGATAGGGCCTTTCTCTGAGTGACTGGCGGGAGGGCGCCGTGTTTTCGTGACGTATCAGTGGGGGAACCCGCAGCTCGACGAAGTCGAAAATGCGGAGGGAGTAGCTATCCCACGCTGATACGTCACTGAAAAGACCAGCCAGCGAGACCAGAAATCGAAGAAAAAAGGGGCCTGCCCCGTGCCCTTGAACCTTGAACCAGCCTGCAAGTACCCAAGAACCGGATGAACCATATTTCCGCCGGGAAATGAAAATTCGTGGAATGAACGAGCGTATTATATATCTTGACAACGCGGCGACGACGTATCCGAAACCCCGCCATATGCTGGAGGCGATGATTTCGGCCTATGCCCGGATGGGGGTCTCGCCGGGGCGGGGAAGTTATGATCTGGCGGTCGAGGCTGAAGACCTGGTCCGGGAGACCCGGGTGAAGGTGGCCCGATTTTTCGGGGGGCCGGACCCTGATCGTGTTATATTTGCCGGCAACGCCACCGACGCCCTTAACCTGGTCATCCAGGGCCTTGCCGAACCGGGGGATCACATCGTCTCTACCCGGCTTGAGCACAATTCGGTTCTCCGGCCGCTTCACCACCTGCACCAGTGCGGCGTCATTGAATACGACCTTGTTCCATTTGACGGCAGCGGTTTTGTGGACCCTGATGACGTGGCGCGGGCAATTCGACCCAACACCAGGGCCGCGATCGTCTGCCACGCCTCCAACGTTCTGGGAACCATCCAGCCGATCTCGGAAATCGGTCGATTGTGCCATGATCGAGGGGTGCCGCTGATTATCGACAGCGCCCAGAGTGCCGGGATCATCCCGATCGATATGACGGCCTGGCATGTGGCCGCGGTCGCCTTTACCGGCCACAAGTCACTCCTGGGCCCGACGGGCATTGGCGGACTCGTATTGAACTCGTTGCCGGACATCCGGAGCACGCGATTCGGCGGTACCGGCGTCGATTCGAAAAGTCCGGTTCACACCCAGACGTTCCCTCACCGTCTGGAGGCAGGAACTCTCAACCTGCTGGGCATTATCGGCCTGTCCGAGGGTATGGACTTTGTCTTGAGGGAAGGACTGACCACGATACAGAGACGAGAGGCGGAGCTGTTGACCGGATTGCGGGACGGCCTTTCCGCTTTGGAAGGGGTTGACCTGTATTGCGGAGAGGATCTGGACAGACACCTGGCGCTGTTGACGGTCAACGTCCGGGGGATTGATCCGGAGGACCTGGGGGCTATCCTGGACGCGGATTTCGGCATTGCCGTCCGGGCCGGTCTTCACTGTGCACCGCTGGTTCACAAGGACCTGGGCCAGTACCCGCGAGGCGGCGTTCGTTTCAGTCTCGGCCCGTTCAACACCCAGGAGGACATCGACGCAGCGGTCGAGGCTATGACACTGATAGCACGGTCAAAGGCCGGTTCAGGAAAATGAAGTCGTTAACGTTCAATTGATTCATCGATAACCAATTGCAGCCAAGGAGGAGTGATCATGAGGAGTGTCAATCTGAAAGTAAACGGGATATCTCATCAGTTTGTTGTCGATGAGGAGCGGGTGCTTTTGGATCTTCTGCGGGAAGATCTAAGGCTCACGGGGGCCAAACAGTCCTGCGATCGCAAGGGACAGTGCGGGGCCTGCACCGTCATCGTCAACGGCAAGACCGTCAGATCATGTCTGACAAAGGTGG
>CAZEGG010000228.1:0-6101 GCA_964511755.1 uncultured Desulfobacteraceae bacterium
CAAAATGGTCCCAATGCCTTTGTGACGGAGTGCTTCATGGATGAGTTGGCCCACGCGGCAGGGAAAGACCCCCTGGAATTTCGCCTGGCTCTTCTCAAGGAAAGCAAAGGCGCTCAGCGAGTCCTTCAGGTCGCAGCAGAGAAGTCTGGCTGGGGGGAACCTGTGCCCCAGGGCATGGGCCGGGGTATTGCGCAGCACCATTGCATGGGGACTGATGTGGCGCAGGTTGCGGATGTTTCCGTGAACGAAAAAGACGGCAGCGTGAAGGTTCATCGGATTGTGGTTGCCCTGGACTGCGGGCTGGCGGTGAACCCTGACACCGTGGAAGCCCAGATCCAGGGCGGGGTGATAAATGCCTTGAGCACTGTACTGAAGGAGGAGGTGAAGTTCGCAAAAGGCGGGGTGAGATCATCAAATTTTGACGACTATGATGTCCTCCGCATCAGCGAAGTGCCTAAAATAGAGATTCACCTTGTGAAAGGCAACGAGAATATGGGCGGCATCGGGGAACCGGGCGTGCCGCCCGCTGCACCTGCTGTTGCCAACGCTTTCTTCAATGCCACGGGCGTCCGGATCAGGCGCCTTCCCCTTACTCCCGAGACCGTTCTGAAGGCCCTGAAACAAGCGTAGCAGGGTGTATTTCCTGAGGGAGCGTCTTCCCCGGGACGCCGTCTTAAAAGGCGGCGTCCCCTTTTCCCTACCTACGGTTTTTCAAGATAACCTCTCGTTCCCACGGCGGGCAATATGCAAAGTTGAATGCCTTGACATCACGGGGGCAGTGCTTAGTTTTGGACAAACTGAACATTCCCGGAGTGTGTCATGTCGCCTCAAGGCGACAAATTTGAGCAACAGGATACCTCCGGAGGAAAGGAGGAGCAAGATGGACAGTAACAGAAAATACTTGGTCACTCCGTCTCTTCTCGCAATTACCGTTCTTCTCTCCATGCTGCTGGTTCTCTTTCAGGGAACTCCTGCTTCGGCGAACGACAAAATGGAATCGAATCAACTGATTGATAAAGCACAATTAACTCTGCAGAGCTTCATGTGCGACCAGAACATGGGAACATTTCGCAATCTTATCCGGAAAGCGCAAGGGGTGTTAATCGCCCCTTCCGTGTTGAAAGGGGCCTTTATCGTCGGCGCTTCCGGGGGAAGCGGCGTACTGTTCGTTCGGGACAAGACGAACGGAAAATGGAGTGGACCGGCTTTCTATACAATCGGAGGAGCGAGCTTTGGTTTGCAGATCGGGGGCCAATCCTCGGAGGTCGTTCTTCTTGCCATGACGGATCGTGGCGTGAGATCGTTCCTCGGAAACAGTTTTAAACTTGGAGGCGATGTGGGTATTGCCGCAGGTCCTGTGGGAATGGGTGCTGCGGCGGCGACGGCGAATCTCAGTGCCGATATCCTGAGTTTTTCCCGGTCCAAGGGTTTATATGGCGGCATCTCGCTGGATGGGGCTGTAGTGGCGGTCCGGGATAAGCTGAATGATGCTTATTACGGCAAGCACGTATCTCCGGCTGACATTCTTGTGGCTCGCAGTGTGATGAACCCGCATAGCAATATGTTGGCCGAGGCCGTCACGAACGCTGCAAAGGGAACCACACCGAAGGACGAGTGCACGGGTGGGGCGAACGCCAGTGCCAACGCAATGGAGAAAAAATCCTAAGCCGATATAAACCAATAGCATGATTATTCTTTTACATTTTTGGCAGAAGGGGAAGAGGAAGTGTTTTCAAAGGGAGGAGGCCTTTGAAAAACGGAGCGAGATCTTAATCGGAAAAGGGCTCCAATCGTCGCTCCCCTTTCCCCCATCATGGTTTTTCATGCCGTATATCCAGCTTGTTCCTGGTCGGCCGCCTCCGACTGCATTTCACCCCCGCCGTCGACAAAGAGCAAGATCGATGCCCCTTCTCTCAAGGAGTTCCTCCCGGTAAGCAGGTCTCGTTGTTCCGGTCGAAGACGGACGAGGCGGATTCCCGGACCGTACTCATATTTACTGCTGCAAAATACCCGCTTTACCCCATATACAGGGAGTTGATGTTTCGCCTATAAAACCACAGGAAGCGTTTATGTTTTTGCCGAAGGAACGTACCAGGGGGATTGGATGATGGAGCAGTCTATCGAGAAAGCCCATGATGCCGCTGTGGGAGCGATCATGGGCGCCTTTATCGGGGATGCCCTCGGTCTGGGGTGCCACTGGTATTACGATTTTTCGGCGCTCACGGCGGACTATGGTCCGTGGATCTCCGATTACGTTGCACCGAAGCCCGATCGGACCGACGCGTTCGGCGGCATTGCCAAATTCCGCTACGAGAAGGGGCTGAGGGCGGGCGATATCTCTCAGACGGGACAGGTCACTCTTCTCCTGCTGGAATCCATAGCGGAGCAGGGCGCATACAACCGGAAGGATTTCACGGAACGGCTGGACGGCTTCCTCGAGGAACTGGACGGGAAGCCCTATTCAGGGAGATATACCGACTGGGCCATGCGGGATGTCTGGAAGCAGCGCAAATCCGGAGTGCCATGGGTGGATGTGGGAAGCCGGGCGGACACTGCGGAGGCGGCCATCCGATCCGGTATCCTCGCCGCGAGGCTGTTCCGGGATCCCGAGCGCCTGGCGACCGAAGGATACGGAAATATTCGTCTGACCCATGCCGAGCCCTATGTGGCGGCTCAGTCACTCTCCTTTGCCCTTGCCCTTTCCACCCTGATCCGCCAGGTTCCCCTCGGGGAAATGAGAAGGCATCTGGCCCATCTCGCCGCGAATACGACCGTCAGAGCGCTCGTCCCGTCCTTTGACTGCCTGACCCAGGCGGCCAACGGGGCGGTGGCGGTAGAGAGCGGCGCCAAAATCGAACCTCCCTTGCTCATCTGCTCCCTCAACGGCCTGGGCTGCACGCTCGGCTTCATGCTTCCGGCGGCTTATTATCTTATCCACCGTTTTCCACAAGACTTCGAAATGGCGGTATTATCGGCGGTGAACGGCGGGGGGAACAATATGGCGCGCGCCGCCCTGACGGGCGCTCTTTCGGGAGCTTTGGTGGGCCTGAAGGGGATACCGGAGAGATTCATCGCGGGACTGGGGGATCATGAGAGACTCCTGGACCTGGCCGGACGGGTCGCTGTGCATGATGGCCGGCAGGGATAAAATCCGAGTGCGGAAGGAATCAAAGAGGAGCATGACATGCGCAAACAGGTAAACGGAATCAACATGAAATACGAGTTGACATGGAAACAGAATGCCCCGGTGGTGGTGCTCAGCCATTCCCTGGCCTCGAGCCTGATCATGTGGGATCCTCAGATGGACTCCCTCACATCCCGCTTCAGGGTGCTTCGATACGACACGCGCGGCCACGGCGGAACCGATGCGCCGGAGGCACCCTATACGCTGGATCTGCTGGCGGAGGACGTGATCTCTCTTATGGATGCGCTCGAGATTCAAGAGGCCCATTTTGTGGGGCTCTCCATGGGCGGGATGATCGGGCAGGCCCTTGCGCTGAAGCATCCTGCAAGATTTGGGAGCTTTGTACTCTGCGATACCGCAGCGATCATGCCGGCAGAGACGCAACCTCTCTGGGAAGAAAGGATCGCGAGGGTCAGGAAGAAGGGCATGCAGGCGCTGGCGGATGAGACTCTGGACCGGTGGTTCACATCGGATTTCCTCAGTCTGAACGCCCCGATGGTGAAACGGATTCGAAGGCAGCTGCTCTCTACTCCCCCAGAAGGGTATGTGGGCTGCGCCGAAGCCATTCGAACACTCAATTATCTTGAGCGGCTCGAAGACATCAACAAACCCGTTCTCATCCTGGTGGGGGAAAAGGATCAGGGAACTCCGGTGGAGGCGGCCGGGGCCATACAGGAACGCATACAGGGATCGCACCTCGAGATCATTCCTTCAGCCGCTCACCTGTCCAACATTGAACAAACCGATATCTTCAACACCGCCTTGATCAAGTTTCTCTCCCGACAGGATGGCGATTCTGCGACAACTTGAGAGCCGAAAGCATCAGTTTTCGGAAGGCTCATCACTGTATACTCCGTCCGGGGCGCTTCCTTCCGGAACAGGGTGATTTATTCCGTTTTCCTCGGGGATAATTCGGCTTCGCCGATTCATGGCAGTAACTTGGGGGAAGGACCTTACGATATTCTCTTCGCTGCGTAGCCGGCCTTGCCGAGCTCTTCCAGGATCTCATCCGCATGATCATGCCCCCGCGTTTCAAGGCTCAATTTTACCAGGGATACCTCGAGGGGATTCTCGGGATTCAGCCGATCATGAAAAATGTGAAGAATGTTCGCCTTTTGCCGGGCAAGAATCCCGAGGAGCCTCCACAGGGCGCCTGGGACGTCCAGGATGTTTACCTCGATCTGAACCATCCTGCCCATTTTTATGGCGCCGCGATGAAGGATCCGGTCGATGGTGGTGATTTCTATGTTTCCGCCGCTGATGATAAGGATGCAGCGGCCCGCCCCGGTCGCGACACGTCCGTCCATCAGGGCTGCAAGAGGGGCGGCGCCCGCGCCTTCGGCGATGATGTTTGCTTTTTCGAGGAGACTCAGGACCGCGCCCGCAATAGCCTCTTCGTCCACGCCGACCACTTCATCGACATGTTTGCGCATCATAGAGAAGTTCAGATCGCCGGGTTTGTTCACGGCGATGCCGTCGGCGATGGTAGCGCCGATGTCAACCGAAACAATACGGCCCTCAGCAATGGAGCGGATGGTCGAAGGGCAGCTGTTGGTCTGAACGCCGATCACCCGGGCGGAGGGGTTCAATGCCTTGACAGCTGCCCCGAGCCCGGATATGAGTCCTCCCCCTCCGACCGGAGAAACGACGGTGACATCGCCTTCCAACGCCTCAGAGATTTCGAGACCGATGGTTCCCTGGCCGGCGATCACGAGGGGGTCGTCGAAAGCCGGAATCAGCATTCTCCCGCTTTCCCGGGAAAGACGGAGGGCATGGGCTCCTGCATCGCTGTAATGGGCGCCGAAAAGCACGACCTCGGCACCGTAATCCTTCACCGCAAGCAGTTTCCGGAGGGGTGCCTGCTCGGGCATGACAATGGTGCTGCGGATCCCCAGTTTGGCCGCGGCCCAGGCGACGCCCTGGGCATGGTTGCCGGCAGAGGCCGCAACAACCCCCTTTTCTCTTTCCTCCTCGCTTAAGTGGAGCAGGCGATAGTAAGCGCCCCTGACCTTGAACGACCCGGTTTCCTGAAGGTTCTCCAGCTTCAGGTAGACGTCGGATCCGAAGAGGCGGCTGAAATAGCCGCTGCGAAGGAGGGGGGAAGGGCTGATGACCCCTTTGAACAGGTCGTAGGCATCTCTGATCTCGTGGATCCCGGGTTCCATATTCTAGAAGCTCCCGAGTTGACAGAAGGATATTCCGATCTTCAAAGACTCGCACGCCGAAAGAACCGGCGGCGTTTCGAGTCATCACCGCAACTCTTTTGATTTATTCCCAGAATCTTCCTCTACTCCTTTTTAGCCTGCATTTCAACAACGAACTGTCCATCTCTCAAGTCCCCTCTTCTCAAGAAGAACCCGAGGTTTTGTCAGTATAAGAGAGACCGCAGCAGCACGTGGCTCACGATTTTCTGGATATCCGGGGCTGGCTATGGTATGGATCAGCAGGACGAAACCGAAGACTGTCGAGGGCAGATCCGTGCGTGAATGCGGGAACTCACCAGTCACATGATCACTCAAAAAAAAGAAGGTGCTGTAATGTCAATCGATCTCGAGGAGTTCAAAACAGTCTATGGGAAGTGGGTGAAGGAGAACCTGCCGGACTGGAAGGCGGGCAAAATAGAGGATGCCGTGAAGAAGTACCCATTCGTGGTTTCAGAGGATGTGCCCTGGACCCCTTTCAAAGGGCAGCCCTCAGAGAAAACCATTGCACTCGTTACCAGCGGGGGTCTCTACCTCAAGGACAGCCAGCCGGCCTTCGAAGCTGAGTCGATCCACGGCGATCCCTCTTACCGGGAAATTCCCAGGACCGTTCGTCCCGAAGACCTCGGCATCGCTCACCCCCACTTCGATCACAGTCTGGCGGAGCAGGACGTCAATACCATCTTTCCCATTCAGCGCCTTGTTGAACTGGAAAA
>CAZEGG010000229.1:0-1679 GCA_964511755.1 uncultured Desulfobacteraceae bacterium
ACCGACGTTGAAGGGACGGATATGCTGTGCGGCGGTGATGTGGAGGTCTTCCTGGTCCCCCTGTTACCGGAACAGTCCGGGCTTCTTGCCCTGTTTCAGGAAGTTCTGAAGGTCCACCGGCGCGGCGGCGCCGGCTTTCTGGCGACGGTTGTGGACCGGCAGGCCTGGAGTGCGAAAGAGACGCCCATGATTTTTTTGACGGCGGAAGGCCGCCAAACCGGAGCCATGCCGGGACTCCCGAACCTGGAAAGGCAGCTCAAAGACGGGGCGGGAGAGCTTTCAGGACAGAGGCTCCCGGGAACCCGGGTTTTTGGCGAAGGAGACCTGTCCCTCAATGTCTTCGTGGAACCGGTCGCATCAAATCCGATTCTGTTCGTCTTCGGCGGCGGACATGTATCCCAGCAGATTGCACCTGCTGCGGTCCGGGTCGGCTTCACGGTGCGGATTATTGACGACCGGAAAGAATTCGCTGATCCTCGTCTTTTTCCGGAAGCGGATGAGGTGATCGAACACCGGTTCGAGGACGTCATGGACAGCCTTCCCGTGGACAATTCCTCGTACCTCGTGATTGTCACGCGGGGACACGCGTATGACAAGGAGGTGCTGGCCCAGGCACTGAAGACCAATGCCCGGTATGTGGGGATGATCGGGAGCAGGCGCAAGCGGGACATTATCTATCAAAAGCTCCTGGAGGAAGGATTCACCCAAAATGACCTTGCACGGGTCCACTCTCCCATCGGCATCGCTATCGGCGCGGAGACTCCCGAAGAAATAGCGGTCAGTATCGTGGCCGAGCTGATCCAGGAGAGGGCGGGAAAGAACGGCTGAAAAGGAGGAAATGAGCATGGCTTACAAGGTGGTGGATTCCTACCAGGAGTGGCTCTGGCGAAAATTGGGTGAGAAGTGTGTGGAAAAACTCAAGAAACACGGCTTCGACGCCCGCCTGTTGGAGAGCGTCGACGAAGCCAGAGATTTGATGCTGAACATGATCGAAACCTATGAAACATTCGGTTTCGCGGGGTCGGATACCACCCGCGCCTTGGGGATCGTAGAAGAACTCAAAAAGCGGGGGAAAATCATTTATGACCACTGGCAGGACGGCCTGAGCGACGAAGAAGACCTGGAGATCCGGCTCCAGCAGGGGCGGTGCGATTGTTTCCTGTGCAGCGCCAACGCCGTTGCAGCGACCGGCGAGGTGGTCAATGTGGACGGCATAGGCAACCGTACCAACGGGATGAGCTTCGGGCCGAAAAAAGTGCTGATCGTTGCCGGGATGAACAAGGTCGCCCAGGACCTGGACGGGGCCCTTCGGCGTATCCGGGAGGTTGCCGCGCCCATGCGGGCAAGAAGCCTCGGCATGCAGACACCCTGTGCGGAGACGGGATTCTGCACCGACTGCAACGCGCCGCAGCGCATCTGCCGCATAACCACGATCCTTCACCGGAAGCCCCTGCGCACCGACGTCTCAGTTATACTCATCAACAGGGCTCTGGGATTCTGATCATGGCAAAGCACAGCCACTCATTTGTGGAAGAGTACGATGGCTTCGTGGGCTTCGGGTTCAGCCGCGAGGTGGACGAGCATACCTTGACCTATTACCTCCAGAAGTTCTCAGACGATGAGGTCATGGCGCTGCTCAGGAGCAGGATGTCCCGGGAAGACATGGAAAGCCTCTTCGA
>CAZEGG010000229.1:1779-6097 GCA_964511755.1 uncultured Desulfobacteraceae bacterium
CCCGCTCCCCGAAACAGACAAAGACTACCTGCTCAAGGGTTTCATCCTTTTCCAGGAAATCCAAGGTCTCCTTCAGGGCTATTTCAGTTGCCCTTTCCAGGGGGAAGCCATAGGCTCCCGTGCTGATGGACGGGAACGCCACGCTCTTCGCCCCCAAATCCTTCGCAGCCGTGAGACTGTTCCGGTAACACGAGGCAAGAAGGTGGTCTTCATTCCTGTTGCCTCCACGCCAGATGGGACCCACCGTGTGAATGACCCACTTGGCTGGAAGCCGGTATCCTTTGCTCACGCGTGCCTCCCCGGTCGGACATCCGCCGATTTGACGGGTCTCCCCCAGGAGTTCCGGTCCGGCCGCCCGATGGATGGCACCGTCGACTCCGCCTCCTCCCAGGAGGGAGTTATTGGCGGCGTTGACTATGGCGTCCACTTTCTGCCTGGTGATATCCCCTTCAACGATTGTTATTCGCTGGTCCATCTCCATCACCTCCTGCATTACACCCATATTCCATCTCGTCGGACCTATTCTACTCCGATCTCATAAGATCATCAATCCACGAAATAGGGGAGAAAGACCCTCCGTCCTGCTCTCCATTGAAGCAGCCTCGCTTTTTGTTTTGATCGGTTGATGCAGGGAGATTCCGTCTTATCCTACGGACCGAACAGGAAGGCGCGAATGGTCAACAGGGCGTAAAAGCAGAAGCAGGTTACCAGCAGGAGGTGGATCCAGCGGCCTAGGCGTTCCCCGGCGAAGGGAAGCAGGAGCAGGCCGGCGGCAAAGAGCCCCGGAACGCCAACGCCGGCCCAGAGGGGCGGTATGAGCTTCAGAAGAGTCTGGATTCCGAGGAAGAACCAGGGTCCCTCTACCAGCGGCACAGGGGCATTTGGCGGGATGTCGAGCCGCGGGGGAATGAACAGCGCGAAGAGAAAGAGACCCGCTGTAGCCGCGAACAGAAACCGTCTGTCCGGGAACCACTCCCGGATATGATCTTTCAAAAAGAACACGATCAGCACCGGGAGAAACAAGATGTGATAGAGATACGGCAGAAAAAGGAGGTCCTTGCCGGGAACGATGAAAAAACGGGAAACAGGGTCGCCCACGAAAGGAATTGTCTTGATGATATTCATAAAGATATTCCCCGCGAAGAGTCCCTCTTTGTCCCCTTTCAAGACATAGCCGGTGAAAAGCGCAAAAAAGCAGAGCCCGAGCGACAGAATCAGCCAGGTCCACTGCAATCCGGAAAAGGATCGGTACCGTCTTTTCAGAAAATGTTCCAGGGTGTGAAGGAGCATGAGGAGGACAAAGAGTTGTCCGGACCCGTAGTGGAGCTGGCGGAAAAAGCGACCAAACGGCACCAGCGTGGTGATTTCCTCCACGTTCCGGAACACGTTTCCGAGGGGGCGGTACTGGAAGCTCAAGATGATGCCCGACCCAATGCACAGGAGCAGGCTCGCGAGCCCAAGGCGTGGCAGATACCGGGAAAAACGATTTATGTGCATTTCTGGCGACAAGGGCTTCTTCCTTTTCAGAACGTTATGGTGACCTCCACATCCCCGTTGGACTTCTTTTTTATGGGAAGTTCCCGGAGGGGTTTCCTGGCCGGCCCAGCGATCCGTCTTCCCGAACGGTCGAACCGGCTCCCGTGGCACGGGCAGCGGAATTGTTGGGCGACCTGATCATAGTTTACGGTGCAACCGAGATGCGTGCACCGGGCGGAGAGGGCGAGAAGCTTCCCATCGACAGGTACCAGGAAGACCCCATCTTTAAATTCAATGCCCTCAGCGCCTTCACCCTTTTTGAATACCACCTGCCTGCGGGATATCTTTCTGAAAGAGAGAAAAGCAAAAACAGGATAGGAAAAGAGCAGAGCGGAGGAGATGAAGAGAATAGTCTCGAGAAACCTCTTCAAAAATGTTCTTCTTTCCATCCTTCAATCTTCTTTCAAAATGCTCACCTTTGTCAAATTGCTTTTGGTATTTTCTGCGAAGGGCCGAAAAGGGTGCTGAAACGCTCTTTTTGCCCGGGCAACGTCCTGTGGGCCATTGGAGTGTTGAATTATGCGACTTACGTGTAGAAATTATCGACATTAATGTATCTATTTGATATTTCAGTTTTATTATACGAAACAGACTCTCGAATGCCTGCTTTGGAGATCTATATTGTAGAGAAATACATCACTGCGCAGCAACCTATGCCTCATGCATTCCGGCTGTTATGGTATGTTTCATCTGTAATATCAACATATTAACCCGTCATACGCTTCTATGGCACCCATCTTGCTCTTTTAAAAAGGAAACATTCATTCTTGGAAAAAGGAGCGAGGAAAATGGCAGAAGAGATGAAAGAAAATGTACGGGATCGAATCGGCTATGGCTCTTCCTACAGAAAGGGCGCATCTCACGATTTGAAAGGAAAAGAGGAGATCGGTGCGGTTCTGGGCGGCCAGGTTTGGATGGTAAAACCGGATATAAAAGGCCAGAATGCCAATCCTTGTATCTGGATGCAGGCCGGAGTAGTGGACTTCAAGAGCTGCAACAATTTTTATGACTGTACTACCTGCAAGTATGACCTGGGGATGCGGAAGAAGGCATCGCAGGGAAAACAGATGAGCTGGCAGGATGCCATGCGGAGACGTTCAAGCCTGGAAAGGATCTGCCGTCACAGCCTTACCAACAGAATCGCGAAACGGCAGTGTGCCTATGACTATCAGTGCTCGCACTGCGATTTTGACCAGTTCTTTGAAGATGTCTGGGCCACGAAAACCAAGGCATTTCCGACCGAGATGCAGAAGGTGAAAGGTTTTGAGCTTCCAATGGGCTACTACTTTCACAACGGGCACGCCTGGGCTCGAATCGAAAGCGGGGGCTATATCCGGGTCGGGATGGATGACTTCGCTTTGAAACTGCTGGGAAAGGCGGATGCTCTGGATCTCCCCTTGATGGGAAAAGAACTGGATCAGGGTACTCCGGGTTGGGGATTGCAGCGAGGGGACAACGCTGCTGATGTCCTTTCACCGATTGACGGGATTATCGTCGAGGTGAATTCCAGCGTGAGAGAAGACTCCGGGCTGGCAAACCGGGAGCCTTACGGCGAGGGATGGCTCTTTGTGCTTCGCAATCCCGATCTGAAAAAGACCATGAAAAACCTCATGGACGAACCAACCGGTCTTGAATGGATGAACGATGAAGTGTCAAAGCTGGAAGGCATCATTGAGGAAGTGGCCGGCCCCCTGGCTGCTGACGGCGGTTATTTGACGAACGACATTTTCGGCAACCTGCCAGACCTGGGATGGGGAAGACTGACGAGCACCTTTCTCAGGACCTGATCCAGTAAATTGAGGGAAACACAAGTTATTCCTGATCCCGAGAACTTGGCTTGGCTGAAAATGGAGAAATCCAAAATGTCTGAAAAAGCAATGAAAGAACCGGCAGCAAGGAAAGAAGACCGGTGCATCTGGATGCAGGCGGGGGTAGTCCGCAAGAAACACTGCCGCGAGAAGTACCAGTGCAGTGACTGCGCCTTTGACAGAGCGTTGCAGCGTGCTGCCCGTGAAAGTCGAGGCAACATCGTTTCCTGGGAGGACAGACTGAGAGAACGGCCCTACTGGCAGAGACCGTGTATTCACCATATGAAAGGCGACATCGAATACAGGTCATGCACCAACGACTACCATTGCGGCAACTGTGACTTTGACCAGTATTTTCTGGATCAGTACACCGTCCATGCCGTGGTCAGTCCGGTGGAATCTTTTGAGGTTCGCGGATTCAGGATACCCCAGGGGTATTATTTTCATCAGGGGCATACCTGGGCCAAGCTGGAGCAGGGTCCTTCGGTACGCATCGGCATCGATGATTTTGCCCTCAGGGTCCTGGGCCCGTTTGATCGAATTGAATGCCCGCTTATGGGAAAAGAGGTGGAGCAGGGAAAAGGAGCCATATCGGTTATACGGGAAGACAAGAGCGCTCGCATGCTCTCACCGGTGACCGGAGTAGTGACTTCCATCAACACGGGAGTACGGGAGACGGGAAGACTGGCAAATGAAGATCCCTATGCCGGGGGATGGATCATGACGGTCCATTCTCCCGATCTCAGAAAAGAACTGAAAAATCTTACCATTAACCAGGAATCAAAGGGCTTCATCGGGGCAGAAGTTGAGCGACTTTTCAAGGTCATTGAAGAAGTAGAGGGACCGCTCAGTACCGATGGAGGCGCGCTGGGCAGTAATCTTCTCGGCACGATGCCCAAGCTCGGGTGGGAAAGACTTACCCGCCTTTTCCTCCGCAATTAAGCGAAAGCATTTTCCTCGCAAGGCTGGTGGGC
>CAZEGG010000230.1:0-6078 GCA_964511755.1 uncultured Desulfobacteraceae bacterium
ATCATGATCTCCTCGATGGCCGTTCTCCCTTTGAAGCCCGTATGATCACAGTGCGGACAGCCTTTTCCGTGAAAAAACTTGAACGGCAGGTCTTCTTCACGCATGCTGAGCCTTGAAAGCAGTTCCGGGTTTGGGACATATTCTTCCTTGCATTCTGGACAGATGACCCTGACGAGACGCTGGGCCACCACCCCGATCAAGGAAGAGGCAATGAGAAAAGGAGGCATCCCGATGTCTATGAGCCGTGTTACCGCAGTGGGAGCATCACTCGTATGCAGCGTGGAAAGAACCAAGTGGCCGGTGAGTGATGCCTGGAGAGCGAGTTCTGCGGTCTCCTTATCCCTGATCTCTCCCACCATGATGACATTCGGGTCCTGCCGCAGGATGGAACGGAGAATAAATGGAAAAGTGAGTCCCACTTTTTCGTTGATCTGGACCTGGTTGATTCCTCCGAGCTCGTATTCTACAGGATCTTCTACCGTCACGATGTTCACTTCTTCGGAACGTATCTCCCGCATGCACCCGTAAAGGGTGGACGTCTTACCACTCCCTGTGGGCCCGGTAATCAGGATCATGCCCTGCGGCTGCCGCGCAAAATTTTCCAGTATGGCGAGGTTTTTCCTGGCGAATCCCAACTGACCCAGTCTGAGAAAGGCTTCTTCCTTATTGAGGATCCGGATGACCGCTTTTTCTCCGTAAAAGGTGGGAAGCGTTGACACCCGAAGGTCTGCGGTAAAATTCTTGGATCGCACCTTGATCCTTCCATCCTGGGGGAGTCTTCTTTCCGCGATGTTCATCCCGCCAAGGACCTTGATCCGGGAGATAATGATAGGCTGCGTCCATTTCGGCAGTTTGATTGTCTCCTGCAGGACTCCGTCTATCCTGTTTCTTACCCGGACGTTATTCTCTTGTGCTTCGACATGGATATCGCTGGCGCCTTTTTTGAGGGCGTTCTTGATAATCAGATCCACCATCTTCACGAACGGGGAATCCTGAAATTTGTCAAGCTCCTCTTCCTCTTCTTCCGCCTCTCTTTCTCCAGGATAGAACTCCAGCAGTTCTTCGCTTCCGAATTCATCGGTGACTTCATCAATGGATTTCTCGGGATGATGGTACTGCTGGACGCGATCGAGGATCTGGCTCGGTGTCGAAATGGCCGGCTGAATGCTGAAACCGGTGATGAATTGGAGTTCCTTGATCATGTTCAGGTCAAGAGGATCCGCCATGGAAACGTGCAGTACGTTATTCGTTTGACTGATGGGGATGCAGAGGAATTTTCTGCACACCTCTTCCGGGATTGTCTCTATGATGTCCTGGTGAATTTCCTGGTCCCGGAGGTCAACGAAAGGAATCTTCAGCTGCATTGCGAGGGCAAAAGCAATTTCCTCCTCGGTCAGGAATTGGAGCTCCCTCAGGACCTGTCCCAGCCGTTTCCCCGTGCCCTGCTGCGCCTCCAAGGCTTCACTCAGGCGCGCGTCGGAAAGGAGCCCTGTTTCCACCAGGAGTTCCCCCAGTTTCCGTCGCCCAATCAGGCTCTTTCTCTCTCGAAGCCCAGCGGTATCCTGGAGTCGATCATATGCCATAACACCGTCCCTGTTTCCCTGGTTCATTCAGCTATCTCATCGACCCTAATTTTGGAAACCTTAACAACTTGTTCTCTTTCTTTCAAGAGAAATACTCACGTCTTCCTCATCGCTCCATTGCACAGAATCCGGCATTCGGTGCTTGATTTCCTTGGGAATTCGACAGGCTAACATGTTGATGCGGATATTTCATTTTCCTTTGACACGCTCTTGTGTGATTGGTAGACTTTGACGGCTTGAGGGGATAGGGGAGCAACAGCTCCGGCAGAAATCGGCATGTTGTTCGGAGGAGCTTGTGTTGCGAGTTTCCAAACACCTGTTTTGAACGGGCCTGTTTGGAAGCAGTGAAAAGGCGATATTGTTATGATGAAAAAGCCCATCAATAAGATAGATATTTCCGTCGCCGTTACGCTCATGTGCCTGTTTCTCTTTTTCTCCCTGAAAGCCTACGGTCCCTTCGAGGCGTTGGAGCGATTCTTTTACAGTGCGGAGATGCGTTTGGACCTCCCCACCGTGTCCCTTGAAAACAAAATCGCCATTGTCAACATTGACAACAAGAGTCTGCAGCAACTGGGCCCCTGGCCCTGGCCCAGGCACGTGATCGCCGATATGATCCGGATTCTCAAGAACAACGGGGCCAAGCTCATCGGTTTGGATCTCCCCCTGCCTTACAAGTCTCAAAATGAGGGTCTGAAGGCAGTGCGAGGACTCTATAATCTGATTTATCGGCTGCAACAACAAGATCAAAAGAATCCATCTTATGATATTCTCCTCAAGAGAGTGGCCGAGATTGAAAATCAGCTTGACGAAGACAAAGACCTTGCCCGGGAGATCAAAACAGCCGGAAATATCATCCTGCCGGTTGTCGGATCATTCGGCAAATACGATACGGAACTGGTCGTGCCTCCTGATGAGCCGCTGGCAAAGAGTATTATCAGCAGCCCCAGCATCCGGAAAAGCCTCAACGAGTATATCTCCGTCAATCGGCTCATTACCCCCTATCCGGAATTCTTGAACAACAGCTACGGCCTGGGACACATCAATCTCCCCCCCCAAAAGGGAACAGCCGGCCAGGTCCACCTGCCGTTCATAAGTTTTCGCGGAAATATCATCCCATCCATGGCGCTGAGAATAGCCCTGGATTACCTGCACTTGTATCCGCGTCAGGTGATCATAAGAAGAAATTCGATCATTGTCGGCAAGGACACCATCCCGACCAGAAACGGAGAAATGTTTATCAAATTCAAGGGTGCCAGGCGATCGTTTCCGTACTATTCCTTTGTGGATATCCTGAAGGTGAAGAAAGTGCCCGCTGTCTTCGACGGAAAGATCGTTCTCATCGGATTTACGGCCGGAGACACTGCCACGACAGTCGATACCCCGGTCGATCCTGAAATGCCCAGGGTAGAATTGGCGGCGAACGTCATCAACGATCTCATGAAACAAAGATACCTGAAGCGTCCTGCTGCGATGGGCTTTATGGAGGCCTTTCTCCTGTTCCTCATGGGCACTGCATCCTTCCTGTTTCTTCCTCACTTGAGCTATCTGGGTCGAACGGCATTTACCGTATCTCTGCTGTTTCTCCTGTTCGTCACCAGTATTGTTCTCTTTATCGCAGCAAACAGCTGGTTCAAGATAACTTACATATCCCTTACACTCATCTCCATATATGGCTTCTTTATGCTCAGAGATTTCGTTGTCAGGGAACGATCCATGGAGAGGACTTCCAAGGAAAGCATTGAAACCAACCGCATGCTGGGCCTGAGCTTCCAGAGCCAGGGACTCCTGGACCTTGCGTTTGAAAAGTTCAGGAAATGCCCTTTGGATGATGCCATGAAAGACGTCCTCTATAACCTCGGTCTTGATTTCGAGCGCAAACGCATGGTCAACAAGGCCATTGCCGTCTACGAATACATCACCCAGAAAGAAAAGGATTTCCGAGACCTGGACACTCGAATGCCGAAGTTGAAAAAAATTGCCGGTGAACTCCCTCTCTCCGGCCTCAAGGGCAAAAAGGAAGCAAAGATAGTCTTTTCAGAAGAGTTGGAAACAAAGCCGACGGTCGGACGGTACGAAATCATTGATGAACTCGGCCGCGGCGCCATGGGAATGGTTTACAAGGCGCGGGATCCGAAGATAAATCGTCTCGTGGCCATCAAGACCATCCGATTTTCAGATGAATTCGAAGACGACCGGATAAGTGAAGTGAAAGAGCGCTTTTTCAAGGAAGCTGAATTGGCCGGAAAGCTTTCCCATCCTTCTATAATATCCATCTATGACGTGGGGGAAGACTACGAACTGACGTATATGGCGATGGAACTTCTGAAGGGAAAAGACCTCGAGCACTACTGTCAGAAAGACACTCTCCTCCCCGTACGGAAGGTTCTGCAGATTGTTTCGCAAACAGCGGAAGCGCTGGATTACGCCCACCAGAACGGGGTGATTCACCGGGACGTCAAGCCGGGGAACATCATGGTCCTGGAAAAAGGAGACATCAAAGTAACCGATTTCGGCATCGCGAAGGCGGTTTCCAGTTCCCAGACAAGGACGGGCATTATTCTCGGAACCCCCAATTACATGTCGCCGGAGCAGATCAATGGCCGCAAAATCGACGGCCGTTCTGATATTTTTTCCCTCGGAGTCGTGTTTTTCCAACTCCTGACCGGTGAGCTTCCATTCAAGGGAAAGACCCTGACCGAGCTCTTCTACCAAATTACCCAGGCGAATCATCCCGACCCGAAGGAGATAAATCCGAAGGTCATCAGGCCCTGCGTGCAACTGATTGACCGGGCTCTGGCAAAAGACCCCGAACAGCGTTTTCAAAAGGCCGGTGAATTGGCCCGCTACGCAAATATCCTGGCACAAAAGATCGACCAGATGAGGGCCAAACGCCAGCACCCATGATTAAATACGGAAGTATTCTGTGTACCACGCCACAAAATTCCTGATTCCCGTAGTCAGCGGCGTTTTGGGAGCAAATCCCAGCAGTTTCCTTGACCTTTCAATATCCGCGGCGGTCTCGGGCACGTCCCCTGGCTGGATAGGCATCATGTTCTTCCTGGCCTTCTTGCCCAGTTCCTCTTCCAATGCTTCTATGAAGGACATGAGCTCTACCGAACTGGAATTCCCGAGGTTGAAAATGTCGTAGGAAACCGCGCGATCGAGCGCGGCCAGGGTTCCATCCACGATATCATCGATATAGGTGAAGTCCCGTTTCATTTTTCCGTAGTTGTAGACATTGATCGGCTTGTCCTTCATTATGGCATCAGTGAACAGAAAAAGGGCCATGTCAGGACGCCCCCAGGGACCGTACACCGTAAAGTAGCGAAGACCCGTACACGGGATGTCGTACAGATGACTGTACGCATGGGCCATGAGTTCATTGGCCTTCTTTGTGGCAGCATAGAGGGAAACGGGGTTATCGACGCGATCCTCAACGCTGAAAGGCACCTTCTTGTTGTTCCCATAGACTGACGAGGAGGACGCGTAAACGAAATTTTCCACTCTCTGCGCTCTTGCCAGCTCCAGGAGGTTCAGGAAACCCTCCAAATTGCTTTTCTGATAGGAAAAGGGGTCCTTTAATGAATGTCTCACCCCCGCTTGGGCTGCAAGGTTGCAGATGATCCCGGGTTCATGCCTCTGGAACACCCTCCGCACCGCAGTGAAATCCTGGATATCCTCGCGGTAAAAGGAAAAGAGGTCGAAATCCTGCAGAATGCTCAGCCTCCCCTTTTTGAGACGAACATCATAGTAAGGATTCAGATTGTCAATTCCCACTACCGTGTCTCCTCTTTCGAGGAGCTTTTTCGAAACATGAAACCCGATAAATCCTGCTGCGCCCGTCACCAGTACGGTTCGTTTCTGTTGCCCCATCACTCTTCTCCCTCCTGGACCTGTTCTGCTTTCTTTACCAGAATCCGGAGATAAAAGCAAAAAAAGAGACTGCATCTGGAAGACATGTCTCACCGAACACAGTCTCTCTTGGTAATCAATTCAACGGCTTCCTGTTCTCAATCTCAAAGCCGCGGAATATCAAGCGCGCATTACATCATGCCGCCCATACCTCCCATGCCGCCTCCGCCTGGCATCGGTGGCATGTCTTCCTTGTCTTTCGGTTTTTCCGCGATCATGGCCTCGGTGGTCAGCAGGAGAGAAGAGACCGACGCTGCATTCTGCAGGGCGAATCGGGTAACCTTGGTCGGATCGATGATCCCTACCTTCAGCAGGTCTTCATATTCACCCTTGTCGGCATTGTATCCGAAGGCTCCTTTCCCATCTTTCACCTTTTCCACAACGACGGAACCTTCCGCACCCGCGTTGTTGGCAATCTGGCGAATGGGCTCTTCCAACGCCCGCATAACCATGTTCACTCCCGACTGTTCCTCACCCTCCAGCTTCAATTTTGCAACCGCCGGAATGGCGCGAATCAAGGCTACACCACCGCCCGGGACGATTCCTTCTTCAACCGCGGCCCGGGTAGCATTCAAGGCGTCCT
>CAZEGG010000231.1:0-6073 GCA_964511755.1 uncultured Desulfobacteraceae bacterium
GCAGGATTTCCACAACCTCTCCCTGGACTCCGAAATCTGCAAGTTTCTTCTCCAGTCGGCGTGCATTCATCTCGAGGCTCTCTCTCTGAATCTTTTTGCTCCCGCTTAGGGGAGGATCATCGAGGAGGTCGAGGGAAGGAAGCTCGAAGTGACCTTCCAGACTCATGAAGGAGAAGCTCTTCTGTTCCGGTTTCTTCTTTGTTTCGGGAACCGGCTCCGAAATGGTGACCTTCGGCGCAGATCTCGGTTTCTTTCTTGCTACACTGGTTTTCCTGGCCCTCCTCTTCCGCTCGCGTCTCTTTTGAAGAAGTGCCTCGCATTTTTTGACAAACATCGTTGCCCACCCAAGCAGGGTAGAGAAGAACCATCCCAGTGAGAGCCTCGTACAGAACATCAGAGAGACAACAAAAAGCGACGCGAGGCAGATCAGGGCACCGAAATGATTCAGGAGGTCAACCGAAAATACTGCGAGATACAATCCCACCAGGCCGCCTGCAATGACCTGGCCTTCCCTGAACCGGACAGGATCGGGGAATTCAATATTCAGGATACCGCAGAAGGTCACCACGAGAACGAGCGCCGCAACGATATTTATCATGGGAGAGGCAAGAGGATGGCCCTTGAAGGAGAGGAGGGCAAGTACGACGCTTATGATTGCGAGCCAGAAAGAGGAAAAGCCGATGAGGAGAAGAAGGCCGCCCGCGATATGAGCGCCGACAACGCCGAATAGATTATGGGACTTTCCGAGCGGGCCGGTGACATTCCACAAGAGCTTGTCTGCGGAGTGATACGAGAGAAGGCTGCCGGCCAACAGGGTTGCGAGAAGAAGAAAAATGATCCCCCGGATCTCTCGGCGAAGGGGCTGCAAATCCCCGGCAGGTTTCTTTTGGACTTCTTGTTTCGCCACTACGTTCCTTGATACTCTTCAGTTTCCATCCATAAATGGCTATTTTTCACAATCTCATCGTCAATCTGTGGGATCACTTGTGCGACGTACCAACTACGTCTCCGCGTAATCCCTTGATTGTCTTGATCCTGCAAAAAATACCTCATTTCTGGTTTGGAAACCGGCTAGTGCCCAAATTGTGTTCGTGGATGGGCACTCAGTCCTATCTGGAAACCCACGCCCCATGGGCGTGGCAATGTGGGACTGCCTATGTCGGTTCCGAATGGGCTTGGCCGAAGGCCGATAAAAATAGTTCTTTAAATTCGATTTTAAGCGTCATGCCCGACTTGATAAGCCTGCCCTGTACTCGATACGGGGGCATCCAGGGTCACGAGTGATTCAAAACCACTGGATTCCGGCTTTCGCCGGAATGACGTTTGAAATCAGTTCAAACACTTTCCCTGTGCACCCTCTTAAACGGTAACAATAAGAGGGAGAATCAGCGGTCTTCGTTCAATAACATTGTAGAAGAACTTCTTCAAGCGTCTTTCTATTTCAGATTCCACCTCCGGCCAGTCTACGGGTCCTGCCTGAACAAGTTCGTCCATTATCTCAAGGACCATACCCTTGGCCTCTTCCAGGATAAAACGGCTCTGATCTTCGAATACGAATCCGCGGGAAATGATATCGGGTCCGTAGATGCTGTTTCCCGTTTTCTCGTCCACGGTCAGGAGCACGATGACCATCCCGTGTTCGCTGAGCCTGCGCCGGTCGCGAAGGACCAACTCTCCAACATCGCCGACCCCTTTCCCGTCCACGAACACCCTGCCGCTCTGAACTCGTTCCCCGAGGAAACCCTTTCCGTTTTCAAAACAGATCTCAACGCCATTCTCCGCGAGAAGTGCACGGTCAGACGGTATTCCCATTTCTTTTGCCAGTTGGAGGTGCCGCATGAGATGACGGCATTCGCCGTGGATGGGAATGAAGAGTTTCGGCTTCACCAGACTGAGCATGAGTTTCAGTTCTTCCCTGTTGGCGTGTCCGGAGGTGTGTATTGCCGAGACTTTCTCATACACCACCTCTGCGCCCATGCGGTACAGACTGTTAATGATGGTAGCGATGGCCTTTTCATTTCCCGGGATGAACTTGGATGAGAGGATAATGGTATCCCCGGGTTT
Organism: uncultured Desulfobacteraceae bacterium; assembly: GCA_964511755.1. Classification (GTDB taxonomy): domain Bacteria; phylum Desulfobacterota; class DSM-4660; order Desulfatiglandales; family Desulfatiglandaceae; genus B46-G9. The sequence goes on from CAZEGG010000231.1 coordinate 2,065, forward strand.
GATTTTGATGTTCTTGTGTCTTTCCTGGGCCATCCTGGTGAGGGCGGACATGGGCTCTCCCTGGCTGCCCGTGGTAATAATCGCGATCTGCTTGTCCTGATATTGGCCGATCTGGCGTTCGCCGATCTCCACGTCCTGGGGGAGGTGAATAATGCCTTCTCTCCGGGCAATGTTGACGTTGACAATCATGCTCTTTCCGTTGAAAACCACCTTTCTGCCGAACTCGACAGCCAGGTTGATGATCTGCTGGATTCTGGATATGTTGGATGCAAACATAGCCACGATGACCCGTCCGTTACATCCCTCAATAATTTCCGCGAGAGTCTTCCGGACCTGACTTTCGCTCAAAGTGAACCCATCCTTTTCTGCATTCGTGGAATCCGAAAAGAATGCAAGCACGCCTTCTTCACCATAGTGGGCAAATCGGGGAAGGTCGGTGAGGAGGCCGTCAACGGGTGTCGGGTCTATCTTGAAGTCGCCGGAGTGGACGAGAATACCCTCAGGAGTCCGGATGGCAAGGGCCAACCCTTCTATGATACTGTGATTCACGTGCATGAATTCAATCTCAAAGGGACCGAACGAGCGCTTTTCTCCGGCATCCACCCTGTTCAGATCGACCTGATCGGAGAGCTGATGTTCTTTCAGTTTTTCTTTCAGCAGTTCCAGTGTAAATCTGGACCCGTAGACCGGAACGGGGAACTCCCTGAGGAAAAAGGGCATGGCGCCGATGTGGTCCTCATGGCCGTGGGTCAGGATGATCCATTTCACCCGTTCCCTGTTCTCCCTGAGATATTGGAAGTCCGGTATGACCAGGTCGACGCCGGGCATGTATTCATCGGGGAACATCAATCCTGCGTCCACCACGAGGATGTCGTCTCCGTGTTCGATGACCATCATGTTGAGGCCTATTTCTCCGACTCCGCCAAGGGGGATTACCTTTACCATTTTATGTCGTTCCCTTGTCTCGTTCATTCCCGCGCAGGCGGGAATCCATAGGTGTTGTGTCTTTCGCCTCGACAGGTCGAAAATGACAAATGTCAAAGCTCAAATGCCGAATGAAATCCAAATGCCTCAATGTCAAAGCCGACGATATCCCGCCGCCTGCTTACCAAAGAAAAAAGGCCCTATCCCGTACGTAGCTCTATCAATCCTTGAACTTCAGAGTACGCAATAATCGGATGATCATGACAATTATATTGAATTAACAGGAGATTAGCGTTTTGGAACGCTTTCGTCAATAGGGAAATAGTTCTCCGGTCCGTTCCCATGCGCACACCACTGGGAATGGTTGATGCGGATAACAGCGGCCTCCGGCAGTCGACCTTCAACCTGGTTTCCATCCATAAACGGCCATTTTTCACAATCTCATCGGCAATCTGTCCCGCCTTGGCGGGATGCGACGTACTCACGTACGTCTCCGCGTAATCCCTTGATTGTCTTGACCCTGCAAAAAATATCTCATTTCTGGATTGGAAACCTGCTAGTGCCCGAATTTTATTCGTGGATGGGCACTATCTCGTCATTCCCGCGCAGGCGGGAATCCATAGGTGTTGTGTCTTTCGCCTCGACAGGTCGAAAATGACAAATGTCAAAGCTCAAATGCCGAATGAAATCCAAATGCCTCAATGTCAAAGCCGACGATATCCCGCCGCCTGCTTACCAAAGAAAAAAGGCCCTATCCCGTACGTAGCTCTATCAATCCTTGAACTTCAGAGTACGCAATAATCGGATGATCATGACAATTATATTGAATTAACAGGAGATTAGCGTTTTGGAACGCTTTCGTCAATAGGGAAATAGTTCTCCGGTCCGTTCCCATGCGCACACCACTGGGAATGGTTGATGCGGATAACAGCGGCCTCCGGCAGTCGACCTTCAACCTGGTTTCCATCCATAAACGGCCATTTTTCACAATCTCATCGGCAATCTGTCCCGCCTTGGCGGGATGCGACGCACTCACGTACGTCTCCGCGTAATCCAGTGATTTTCTTGATCTTGTCAAAAATATCTTATTTGTGGATTGGAAACCCGCTTGTGCCCAAATTCTATTCATGGATGGGCACAACCGAAACCGGCTCTAATCATGAATAACCTTGATTTTGTCTATTTCACTGTGATACCGTTTCTCATCGATTCGAACCGGAAGATGAATAGCAGACGGGATAGGGAGGAAATCTGACATGACCGGCATTAACAAGGTGATACTGATCGGGAACCTGGGATCTGATCCTGAGGTGCGCTATACGCCGAGCGGCAAGGCGGTTGCCAATTTCCGGATTGCCACCACTGAACAGTGGACGAACAAGGAAGGGGGCAAGGAAGAGCGAACCGAATGGCACCGTATTGTTGCCTGGGGCCGCCTGGGCGAGATCTGCGGCGAGTATCTGCACAAGGGAAAGCAGATATACATAGAAGGGAAACTTCAAACGCGCTCGTGGGAGGATCGGGACGGAAACAAACGGTTCACTACGGAGATCCTTGCTCAAAACATGCAGATGCTCAGTCCTGCCGGAAAAGAAGGGAGAGCGGGCAGCCAGGATGAAAGGTATCCGGTGGAAGAACCCATTACGGTACCGGAGGATGACATTCCCTTTTGATAATCATTTTTCTTACGCCCGTTCACTTCGTTCACTAGAGACGCAGAGCTATCAGAGAAAAACTATATTTTCTTTTGTCTTAAAACCCCTGAGGTCTCTGCGACTCTGTGTGAGACAAGGTTTTTGCTTTTGGCCTGTGAATGATTCTTCGAGCCGCGGAAACGAAGGCATGAAGTCGGGAGGCCGGTCTACAGGAACAACTGCTGAATATGCCCAGCGATTTTGCTGTCACGCCTTATCGTCGTGTGTCTCGGTCTCGTTGTCTTCTTTTGGTTCATTGAGTTCCTGTTGGGCTTCGTGCGTCGCTTTCTTGAAGTTCTTTATGCCTTTCCCTATGCCGCTGCCGATCTCGGGCAATTTTCCGGCCCCAAAAATGATCAGGATAATAATCAGGATAATGATCAGTTCCGGCATTCCAATTCCAAACATGGCTCTACCTCCAAAGGTGCGGATGGTTTTCTGTCAAGGCCATCCGCTCTAATCAGAAAAATTTATCACCAGCGAAACCCCGAGTCAAGCGATCAGACAAGAAATTTGTTTTATCCCGGCAGGACCTTCCGCACCTCTTCTCCGAGACGCCCAAGATCCATGACCGTCCTGATATCGGCGTCCCTGAGTGCCTTGATCTTGTCTTCGGCCTTTCCCTGCCCGCCTGAAATAATGGCCCCGGCATGGCCCATGCGGCGACCCGGGGGAGCGGTCTGACCCGCGACAAATGCGATGACGGGCTTTGAGAATGATTTTTTGATGAACGCCGCGGCTTCTTCCTCAGCACTTCCTCCTATCTCACCGATGAGAACCACGGCCTCCGTGTCCGGATCCTTTTCAAATTTTTCCAGGTGATCGATGAAACTGGTCCCGATAATGGGATCTCCCCCGATACCGATGCACGTGGACTGACCGAGCCCCACGCGGGTCACCTGATAGACCACCTCATAAGTGAGGGTCCCGCTCCTGGAGATGACCCCTACACTGCCGGGGCGATGGATGGAACCGGGCATGATGCCGACCTTGGTTTTTCCCGGGGAGATGATTCCCGGGCAATTAGGGCCGATCAATACAGCATCCCTGTCTTTCAGAAAAGACGCTGCCCTGAGCATATCAACAACAGGAATCCCTTCCGTGATACAGACAATGACGCTGATTCCTGCTGCAGCAGCTTCCACTATGGTATCCGCTGCAAAGGGGGGTGGGACAAAGATACACGACACATCCGCCCCTTCTTTCTCCACGGCGTCACGAACGGTGTTGAACACCGGGACTCCTTCGAAAACCGTGCCTCCCTTTCCGGGAGTCACTCCGGCAACAATCCTCGTTCCGTAGTCGAGCATTTGCTTTGTATGGAAGCTTCCCTCTTTACCGGTGATCCCCTGGACCACAACTCTGCTCTGTTCATCTACCCAGATGCTCAT
>CAZEGG010000232.1:0-6067 GCA_964511755.1 uncultured Desulfobacteraceae bacterium
GGAAGATTTACAGTGTGAATGAGGGAAATTACCGGTACTGGGATGAAAAGACCCGCACGATGATTGAATATTTCAAGGGGTCGGATAATGCATTGGGCCGTCCCTACACCTCTCGGTATGTTGGAAGTCTGGTGGCGGATTTCCACCGGAACCTTCTAAAGGGAGGAATTTTCATGTACCCCGCAGATCTGAAGGACCCGAAAAAGCCCACCGGCAAACTTCGGCTTATGGTGGAAGCCAACCCTCTCGCCATGGTGGTGGCCGAGGCAGGAGGGTACGCGAGCAGCGGCAGTGGTCCTATTCTGGAAATAGAACCGTCTCAGCTGCATCAGCGGGTCCCCCTTTACATAGGGAGCAAGAAAGACGTTGAAGCAGCTGAATCCTTTATCAAAGGATGAAGATAAGTGTCTTATCCGGATGAAGACTTCTTATCCTTCAACATCTGGATGAAGGTCTCGATCCTGAGGCCTGTGCGGCTGTCCAGAGAAGCCGGTCGGTCGCCCTCCAGAGTCAGAATGGGAACCGAAAGGTTTTTTCTCAGGAGGATATCATAAATCTGCCGGTAGCAGAATGTCTGGGTGTAGTGTATCAGGCCATTGAGATGTCTTTCTTCGATTGCCTTCCTGATGTCTCGTATACGGCCCTCGACAGCATAGGGGTAGGTGTACGCCAGGTATTGGTCCACGATATCGGATTTGCCAGCCGGCATGCTGAACTGGCGTTGGACCTCGTTATACACCACCCTCGCGCCGAGGGATTCAATGAGCTCGTAAAACCCGGAAAAGACGGGGGGCACACCAAGGTATCCGAGCCGGACTTCCTCTTTGAAAGGCTCCCTTTCCCTCGCTGAGCGGATGAAACCCTCCAGCTGCTCTTGAAATGCATCAGGGTTTCCCCCAAAATCGGAACTGCTGACAAGAAACCGGTGATTTTCGAGGCCTGAAACGCGGTTTTCCAGATACGTCAGCTCGTCAAGATGTCTGAGATCGGTCCGAATCCTGTCCAGCCGCGATTTTGTCCGAGAAATCGCCTCCCACGACGTTCCGAGGGCTTTCCTGAGCCGGTCCATCTGCGTGTGAAGTTCTCTGCGGTCTGCATCCAGGGGAAATGCGAAAGGAATCACGGCTACCCCATTTGCCGCCAGCACTTCGCCAAGGGCGACAGTGTTGCTGCAGTCTCCCCCGGTGACCGCTATGACCTGTTTAAATCCCCCTTCCAGGGTGACGGAATAAATACCCTTGATCCAGGCACAGATATTATGCGCGAAGCCGTCCTGCTCTGCACGGACAACCAGTTCTTGGGGGTTGGGTGCAGTAATGAAGAGATTGTTGAGATCAACTGCCTTGTGACCCGACGCGAAAACAATCTCCACGGGAATAGTGGCGGTGATTCCGATCACCGGATTATGCCTCCACGAAATGGAATTCGAATGCGGGGAGTTCGAGGCAGGTCAGCTTGTTCCCGTACACGGCTCCGGTATCCAGGCCTATCTTGTTCTCGAGGATTAACGGTTCGGAGAAGGGAGTGTGGCCGAAGATGACCCTCTTGCCGAAATTATACGGAGAAAAGATGAAGGGATCACGGATCCAGATCAGATCCTCAAAGGTTTGTTCAGGAAGCGGGACTCCAGGCCTGAATCCTGCGTGCACAACATAATAGTGTTTAAGCTCCAGGGACGTATCCAGGGAGTTGAAGAAATTGAGATGAGAGGCCGGCACCAGGTGATTGTCCGGACCTTCACGGCTTGCATTATAGCTCTCAAGCGTGCTGTAGCCGCCGTTCATAAGGAAAGTCCTTTTCTCCTTTCCGTTCAGGTAATCCAGGAAGGCTGCCTCATGATTTCCTACGAGGCATTGGATGCTGGGGGACGTTTTCTTCAATCCCAGGATGAAATCTATCACACCTTTTGAATTTTCACCGCGGTCAATATAGTCGCCCAGAAAAATCAGGCGGTCCTCGTCCGGCTGCCATTGGATCTTGTCCAGCATGCGCTTCAGCATGTCGAGACAACCATGAATATCGCCTATGATGAAAATTCTCTCGTTCTCCATTACATTCCGAAAAAACATCGAACGCGGTCCCTCGGGTCGAGACGCGTAAGACCCGCGGTTTCTGCAGCGTCGAGCGCATCTTGGAACTCCCGGGAGTTCAGCCTGCGGTTGATCAATGTATCCTTATCAGCAACGCCACAGGGTCTGTACTGGTCCATGATGTTGGTGTAGGTATGCGGTGAAATCTCCTTCGCCAGAAATGCGGCTATTTCTCTCGTCCCGGCGACCCCATGCGGCATGACCAGATGCCGTACCAGCAGGCCCCTGGCTGCAACACCCTCTTCATTTATCACCAGATCGCCTACCTGCCGGTGCATTTCTCTGACGGCCTCTCGCGCAACTCCCGGATAATCAGGGGCCGCGCAATATCTCTCCGACCACCCTGCATCCCAGAATTTGAAATCAGGCATATAGATGTCGACTATGCCGTCCAGAAGTTCCAGGGTCTCTTTCCGGTCGTATCCGCTCGAGTTGTAAACAAGCGGGATGCTGAGTCCGGCTTCTATTGCCGGGGAAAGTGCCTCAAGAATCTGCGGCACCATATGGGACGGCGTTACAAAATTAATGTTGTGACAACCCCGTTCGGCGAGGTCCATCATCATGGATGCAGCCCGGTCCGGACTCACTTCCCATCCCTCGGCAAGGTGGCTGATATCATAATTCTGGCAGAATTGACAGAGTAAATTGCACTGGCTCAGGAATATCGTTCCCGAGCCGAATCTGCCGACGAGAGGTGCTTCCTCGCCAAAATGGGCATTGTAGCTTGCTATCTTGATCCTTCGCCCTGCCCCGCAAAATCCTTTCTCTCCGGCAAGCCGGTTGACGCCGCACTTCCGAGGGCAAAGATCACAGTGTTCCATCCGCTCCAGGGCTTTATTGATCCGTTCCCGGAATGCCCCGCTCCGGTAAAGGGCAATGTAGGAAGGCTTCATAACAAAGACCCCACACTCGGAAAAACGAATCCCCCTGAAGGCTGCCGCGGCCTTTCAGGGGGATGGAATGAATCAGTCCCGGGCCGAGCCGAATATCCTCAGCAACATCAGAAAAAGATTGATAAAGTCGAGGTACAGAGAAAGCGCGCCCAGGATTGCCCCTTTCCTGACGACGGCCCCCTCCATTCCTGCGGGTTGGGTAAGGGCCATATTCTTGAGTTTCTGGGTATCATAGGCGGTTAATCCCACAAAAACGATAACGCCGATATAGCTGATGATGAGACTCATGCCGCTGCTCTTGAGAAACATGTTCACCACCGAAGCAATGATGATCCCGATGAGCCCCATGAACAGAAACCCTCCCCATGAGGTCAGGTTCTTCTTTGTGGTCCACCCATAGATACTGCATCCAATAAAGGTTGCGGCACAGACGAAAAAGGTGCTGGCGATGGAAGTCTGCGTATAAGCGAGAAAAACAAAGGATAGGGTGAGGCCGTTCAGGCCCGAATAGAGAATGAAAAGAAAGGTGGCGGTCCCGGCGCTCATCTTATTGATCATCCCGGCAATGGCAAAGACAAGGCCCAGTTCACCCAGGATCAATATGAGGAAAACCATTTGGTTACCGAAGATGAACCGGATCATCGTCTGACTGCTGGACACATAAAAGGCCACGAATGCGGTCAGTCCGAGACCGATCCCCATCCAGTTGTAGACACTCCTTACAAAATTATTGACCAGCACTTCGGTCCGCGGTCTTGCTGTCGTCAATGGCTCCATTTTTGCTGTCCTCCTGTAAATCATGTTCAATCACAAATATTATAACCCCATTAATGGAAACTGCAACCTCAATCGCTTTTTTTAATTGCCCCTTTTCTCTGACGTTGCTATTTTTCAGAAGAAAAAGAAACATCCTCAAATCATGAATGAAAATACGCAAAAACTCTTTGTTGCAATGGTGGGTCTTCCGGCGCGGGGAAAATCGACTATTGCGAGCAAACTCAGGGAAAACCTCCGCAAGGATGCCATCAAGACACGCATCTTCAACAACGGACAGTTGAGACGGCGACTGATGAGGGAAAACACATCATCTCCCGAATTTTACAATCCGAACAACCGGGAAGGTGTCAAGCTCAGAGAAAAAATCGCCCTCATCAACATCCGGAGGGCCAAGAGGTATCTTGAAGAGGAAGGGAATATCGCCATCCTGGACGCAACCAATGTAAGCCTCAACAGACGGAACACAATCCTAAACCTGGTGAATAGATATCCCCTGCTTTTTATTGAATGCATAAATAACGATGAGGAAATCCTGGAAGCGAGCATCAAGAGGAAAACCTATCTGCCCGAGTTTCAGCATCTCAACGAAAAATCTGCAATCCATAGCTTCAAACAGCGTATCAACTACTACAGCAGTATCTACCACAGATTGCAGAGGGAAAGGAATTTTGTCTGTATTGATTCCCTGAACAACAAGATTCTCCAAGAAGAGATACGCGATCCCCTCCCCTACTATGACCGCATACGGGATTTTCTCGTGACGGACAGTGTCAGCAACTTCTTCCTGATTCGGCATGGAGAGACCTATTTCAACCTTGAGAACCGCATTGGAGGCGATTCCCCGCTGACTGAAAAAGGAAAGGCACAGGCCAGGGCCCTGGCCCTCCATTTCAAAAAGAAGACCATTCCCGTCATTTTCACGAGTGAGAAGATACGGACCATTGAAACGGCTGACCCCATCAAGGAACTCCAGAGTCACTGTTCCATCATCCCGCTCAGTGAATTTAATGAAATCGACAGCGGGGTCTGCGAGGCCATGAGCTACGAAGAAATCAGGGAGAGGATGCCCAGTATCTACGCCTCACGGAAGCTGGACAAGTATAACTACGTGTACCCCGGAGGCGAGGGGTACGTCACCATGCAGGGAAGAATCGACCGGGGTATAAAGAAGGCTCTCTACCTGAGCGGAAATGCGAGGAACGTCATGATCGTAGGACATCGGGCGGTCAATCGCATGATTCTCTCCCATTTCCTCTATCGACGCAAAGAAGATGTGCCCTACATCTACATTCCCCAGGACAAGTTCTATCACATCATTGCAACCCAGGACAAGAAACTGTTCCAATTGAAACGGTTTGAGCCGATTTCAAAAACGTGAACAGGGATTTTCTCGGCTACCGCTGTTACCCACCAATATAGCCACCAAAATTCCGCTGATAGTCACCAATATGGACACCAAAAAGTCCGATTTTTGCGCTCAGATTCACGCGCGGAAATTCCGGGTACGGAGAAGAATATACTCCGCCCGCACCTCACCTATCTTGGTGAAAATAATACCCTTGACATATATGCATGAATGACACATCTTCATACATATGAGAACGACATTAAACATAGATGATCAAATACTGGAAAAAGCATCCCAATTGACGGGGATCAATGAAAAGACGGCCCTTGTTCGACTCGGTCTAGAAGCGTTGATCGCACGGGAAAGCAGCAAACGGTTAGCCCAATTAGGTGGTTCGGAAAGGAATCTGGGAACAATTCCGCGCCGCAGACCAAAGACATCATAACCATGGTGCTCGTTGATACATCAGTCTGGGTTAACCATTTTCGGCATGGAGAGCATCACCTTTCGAAGCTTCTTATGGATGCGGAGGTTGCTTGTCACTCTTTCATTATTGGGGAGCTTGCTTGCGGTAATATTGGCAACCGGGCCGAGATCCTAAATTTGCTCCGATCCCTTCCTTTGGCTCCAGCCATCAATTTGGACGAATATCTGTATTTTGTTGAACAGAACCAACTACATGGAAAAGGAATAGGTTTCGTCGATGTACATTTGTTAGCGTCAGCGAAGCTGGCCGGCATGCCATTGTGGACAAATGACAAAAAATTGCAGCATGCAGCATCCGGTTTGGACCTGTTCTATAGTATCAAGGGATAAAGAATCCACCTCCCAAATCGCCGTCATACTCCTGATACAGAAGAGAAGCTCCCGCTTCACTCCCTGGTCCACCGACAAGACATCATCTTCCCGCCAGGACGGGATTTCGCAGGGCTCAAGCGGCCTTGCCTTCGCGCGCCCCT
>CAZEGG010000233.1:0-6063 GCA_964511755.1 uncultured Desulfobacteraceae bacterium
TGAGGGACAGTTCCCTGTCCAGGGGATGCAATTGTTTGGTCACATCCATGGTCACGGGAACACCATCGTACAGGAAAAGAATTCCCTCGGGGATCCCTCTCAAAAACGGGACTGTTCCCTTAGCCCGCGGGGCCATGTAAAAACCCACCTCTGCATCCAACAGCTCCCCAAGTGTCTGATAGCCCTTCTCCTCTATGGTTCTGCGATCGACCACGGTTGCAATCGCAGGGGCCGCAGCAGGACTCTCGGGTCTCCTGGAAGCCACGGTGACTACCGGAGTATCTTCTCCCACAAACATCAGCATGGTGTCGTCCTTTTGAGCCCCGGTGCCTCCGGCCCAGACGGAAGGACAGACGAGGAGGAAGAAAAGCATCGTCCATGGACAAGAGCAAAGACCTATCTTTCCAATTCTTGAATAGCGGAAAACCCTCATCACTCCTCACTCAACTTCAACATGGTCCTGAACCTGGCGCGGGACAGTCCAAGGAGGCGGGCAGCAGCGCTCTGATTGCCCGCCGTCATCCTCATGGCCTGGAATATCACCGAACGCTGCAATTTGTCAAAATCTACACCGGTGGGAGGCAAGTCGATCAAGTCATCTCCGTGCGATATTGAAAGACCTTCCCTCTGGAGAAAAGACAGGTCATCGGAGGTGACAGGGAGCCTGCCTGACTTTGAAATAACCGCGCGTTCCACTGCGTTGGCGAGTTCGCGAACGTTTCCCGGCCACGGATATTCCATAAGCATTCTCGCTGCCCCGGCCGTCATGACTTCATTAATGCCCTCACGGACTCTTGCCACCTTTTTGATAAAATAGGTCGCCAGATGGACTATGGCGCTCCTTCTCTCTCTCAAGGGAGGCACATGGATCGGGAAAACGGCTACCCTGTAATAGAGGTCTTCCCGGAATTTTCCCTGTGTTACAAGGCCTTCCAGGTCCTGATTTGTCGCGCATATGAGGCGCGTATTTACCGGAATTGTCCTGTTACCGCCGACCCTCTGGATACTCTTTGCCTGGATGGCCCGCAAGAGCTTGGCCTGCATGTCCAACGGCAAATCACCCACTTCATCCAGGAATAAGGTTCCGCCGTCCGCAAATTCAAATTTTCCTTCTTTTCTCCGGTCAGCCCCGGTAAAGGCGCCTTTTTCGTGACCAAACAGCTCAGACTCCACCAGCGTAGGTGATATTGCGGCACAATTGACATCCACAAATCGTCCGTCGCACATGCAGCTCATCCGGTGAATAAGCCGTGCGACGACTTCTTTCCCGGTCCCCGACTCCCCACTTATCAGGACGGTGCTCATGCTCGGAGCCACCTTCAAGGCAGTCCTCTCCACTTCTTTCATACCCCTCGATACAAAGATGCCGTCCTCTTCACGGCTTTCATGAGATAAGGCTTTTTTCAGTCGCACGTTTTCCGACATTATCCGCCCCACCCCGAGGGCCCGCTCCACGGCAAGGAGCACCTGCTTCTCTTCAAAGGGCTTCACCAGATAGTCGGCAGCCCCTAACCTGAGGGCCTCCACAGCCGATTCGAGACTGGCATAGGCGGTAATGAAAACAACAGGACATCCAATATCCCTCTCTTTGAGGGCTTTCAGCAAGCCCATGCCGTCCAGACCATTCATCCTGATATCACTAATGGCCATATCAAAGGCCTCGGTTTCAAGTTTTGAAAGAGCTTCATTTCCGTCCGCGGCTTCCTCAACGTCATGGCCTTTGGCCGAAATCATAATCCCGAGAATAGCCCTCACCTTTGCTTCGTCATCTACGACAAGGATGTGCGCCATGGTTAAATCTCCAGAAACACCGGGTTAGTGCTCAAAATGTATAGTTTGATGGTCATTACACCGTTTTTCTCTTGAGTCTGATCTCGAAAGATGCCCCGCCTCCTTTGCGGTTCCTGACCGAGAGCTGTCCGCCGTGAGCCTCGACAATGCCCTTTGTTACCGCAAGCCCAAGGCCTGTTCCTTTCGCCTTAGTGGTAAAAAAGGGCTCGAAGACCTGGGGCAGATCTGCAGAACTGATCCCCGGTCCGTTGTCTTTCACCCACACACTCCAGTTATCTTCATTTGAAGCCGTACCTACTTCCACTACATCGCCGGCGTCGGAGACCTCAACGGCATTCCTAAGAATATTCAGGATCGCCCTCTCCATCAGATGGCGGTCACACGAAACGAAGCATTCCTTGGCCTCGATATTCAGCGCCGTTTGCGGCATGCCCTGTTCCTTCATTATCTCCATTTTGCTTGCCATATCGTTCACCATCTGGTTCATTTCCAGTTCAGTGAAAACAGGCTCGCCCGGCCGGGAAAAGAGCAGGAAATCCTCAACGAGTTTGTTCATTCGGCCTATTTCCTCGTGCAGGTATTCAAACATGGTTTCTCTCGTCTCTCCGGGGAGTTCCTCCTTTTTCAATATATCCAGGCTGCCTTTTATAATGGCCAGGGGATTCTTTATCTCATGCGCCACCATCATGGAGAACTTTCCTACTTCTGCCAGCGCATGCTGTTTTGATATATTCCTGTGTGCCTCATCCAGTTCTTTCTGGTGCCTCTTGATTGCCAGGAGCATGTTATTGAATGCCCTCGCCAGGGTCCTGGTTTCAAGTAAACGTCCGCCTCTTGCTTTGACATCCATGTCTCCTTCCGAAACCTTTCCGGAGACTTCCAGGAGGTCGTTGAGGGGGGCGACAATAGATCGTGCGAGCAGCCAATATACGATCACCGGTATGGAGGAAAGGGCGAACGCTATCAGAATGAATTGAAGGGCCATGGTTCGTTTCAGTTTATTCAGGCTCCTCCTGGAGTAAGTCAGTATGACGCTGCCTATCGCTTTTTGCTCAACACCTTTCGTGAACAGAAGGTCTTCGGTTGCCATATGGGCGGATATCACCGGCGCCTCCACCTTCTCCTCAAGGCCGTCTCCTCTTATCGTCCCAATATCGACAAGGGATTCTCCCGTGCTTGACCTTACCAGGATATTTTCAATGTCTTTCTGTTCCAGCATATTCTTTACGGACTTCTCGATCATGCGACGATCCTCAAGGAGTATGCCCAATTCCACGTTGCGGGCAATGTATGAAGCAAGCAAATCAAAATGCTCATGCGTCCGTATGCTCAGATAATTGCTGGTCAATCCGAATCCAACCAACGCCATGATCACCGAGGTGCCCACGATGAAAAACATTCCAACAAACATCAGTCTCGAATTGATTGAATCAAAATGCATCAATCTTGCTCAACAGCTTCCGGCAGGTTGCTGCCCAATCTAAGCCCCAGTTTCTTTATTACCTGATCGTTCAGCACAACCTTATAATCCGGCCGCAGAAGGGTGCAGCGTTTGCCGGTCAATATATTTCTGACCTGCCCGGCCACACGCTTGCCTACGGCCTTATAGTCGATCACGAAACTCAGGGCGGCGCCAGAATCATGAAAAAAGCGATTATACCCAATAGATGGGATGCCTTGCAGAATGGCGCTTTTTATCACATACTTCACCACCGCCTGTGAGATAACCGTACGGTCGGGAATGAACATGATGGCATCCAGGTCCCGAATCTTATCGTCAAAGTGGCGGGATATGGGATTTTTCTTTGTCACTATGAGAGGAATCGCGGTGATTCCCCGCAGTTCGGCAATTTCTCTCGTCCCGTCGAACGTGTTTTGATTGTTCGCCGGATCATAGAGGATGCCCAGACGTCGCACCCGGGGAAAGATCTCATGAATAGAAGAAATTTGTTCCTTATACGGAATGTTGAGAGAGATGCCGCAGAGCCTGTCCGCATGCCCGGTGATGAGATCCGGATTGAGGATCATCCCATAGACCACGGGACCGGACCAATCACGGCGTATAAGGTACTCCAGGGCCTGGGGTCCGACAGCCACGGCGACACTGAATCTTTCAGGACTAAACCCCCTGGAGCCGATATTACACCCATACGGCATCTCTCTCCTATCGAAGAAAATTCGACAACTAGGCACTTTCAGGCTTTCCTCGAGGCCTTCCACCATGCTGATAAACGGTCGAATCTCCTTTGAGACAATGATACCTACGGGCCGGTTATCGACCGCTGATTGAGACCATGCATTGACGGGACACAAGGCCAGGAGAAAGGAGAGCCCAACGATGATGAGGGATAAGACTGATTCGGGTTTAGATGATGACAACAAACGGCGTGGTCCTTAGTGAGTTTCCATCCGCAAATGGCTATTTTTCACAATCTCATCGTCAATCTGCGGGACCACTTGTGCGACGTACTGCAGTACGTCTCCGTGTAATCCCTTGATTTTCTTGATCTTGTAAAAAAATATCTCATTTCTGGATTGGAAACGCGCTCGCGCCTGAATTTAATTGTAGATGGGCGCTGCTAGCGAAGTGCCTTGACCCAGGTAAACTGCTATCCATTCGTTCTTTCTTTTATCATCCTCTTCAAATCACGCACCCTTTCGGAAAATTCCTTTGTAATGGCATCCGCCTGGGTTCGGCTGGTTATCACATGCGGCGTGATCAGGAAAATCAGCTCGTCCTTTACCGCCTCTTTTGTCCCTCCACTAAACAGGTATCCAAGAATGGGAATTTTTCGCAGGAAGGGTACTCCTGCTTCTGAGCTGCTTTTATTGGATTTTATCAGCCCGCCCATGACGATTGTCTGCCCGTCTTTTGCCACCAGCGAGGTATTCACCTTCCTGTTTGTGATGGTATAGGATTGTAGCTGCTCGTTGAGAGGTCCCTTATCACTGACTTCCTGGGAGATCTCCATCTTCACCAGACCGCCTGAATTGATATGCGGAGTAACCTTCAGCAGTATGCCGGTCTTGATGTACTGGACGGTGTTGGTAATGGTAGTGCCGGAGGTGGCAGACGTTACCTGTCCAGTTACCGAGGGCAGGTCCTCCCCGACCTCGATGGAGGCCTCCTTGTTGTCAACCGCAAGGATATTCGGCGATGAGAGGACGTTCACACCGCCATCGCTCCCCAAAGCATACATGAGCCCTCTCAGAAAATTCACCGGATTGTATACTGCAAAGGAAAACCCCTGCAAAACACTGCTATCTGCAGAGTTCATAATAGGCCTTTTTGTTGCATCGTCCAGGGACCCTTGCATGGTGTACCCGCTGTTGCGTCCCTGGAGATACCACTCCACCCCATATTGCAGGGACCCCGTGAGGCTGACCTCCGCCACCATCACATCGATCAAAACCTGTCTTGGTACGATATCCAGGCGCTGTAGCACATTTTTAATCAGGGTATAATCACGGGCGGTTGCCTTAACGACAATGGCATTGTTGGTTTCATCAGGGATAATCTCGACATTTCCCGAGACATTGCCCACACCGCCGGCTTCGGTCGGTTTCTGGACAGGCTTTACAATTGCCACTTTATTGGAACTGGTTGTGGCGGAACCCCCATATACCTGTTTCAGGATATCCGCCAGCTCTTTCGCTGAACCGTTTTGCACAAAATAGACAAATACGTTTGTTCCGGTGTTGTCGGCATGGTCCATGACGTTGACCCACTTTCCGATCAGGGTCATGATGGACGGCCATTTGCTGACAACCAGGAGGGCATTCATGGTCTTGAGGGGGATGATTTGAAAGGCGCCCTTGTCCATGCCCGGCCTGTTAAAAAGACCTCCGCTTTTGAACACCGTGTCAAGGTCTTTGGCCAGATCCGAAGCGTCGATCTCTTTTATGGGAAAGAGGCGCCACGAAATGTCCTTAAAATAGGGGATATCCAAGGCGCTCAGAATAGAGGCGGCCTTGTCGATATTGTCGGAAGTGTCGGTCATGATAAGGGAATTGGTCATGGCATCCTCGGTCAGAATCGCTCCTCTTGACATAAAAGGGCTTACATTCTTGAGAGCGGCTGCAGAGGATATGTACCTCAGTCTGATCATCCGGGTGATGTCCCCGACCCCGACGTCTCCATCCCTGTCCAACGGCGCATTGGCAACCCCTGCACTCATAGGCCGCCTGACGACCTTGAAGATATCGCCAGGGCCCTGGACAATGGCGAGATTGTCCAACTGTAAGGTATTATTGAGAATATTAACAAACTGC